>NZ_JBIRXS010000030.1:0-69525 GCF_044389235.1 Rhodococcus sp. NPDC019647
GTCTCTCGAAGAGTCACGCGATGGCCGCCTTCTTTGGCTACGACACGCCGGTCAGGTTCGAATCCGATTCATACACCACTCTGCTGGACGCAACCCGCCGAGCATGCGCCGGTCCGGCAGTGCCGCGACAAGACCAGTCCCACCCCGAGCAGGCCACGGCATCGCCGGGTCCGCCGCAGTGTTCCCACCGCGACACCCCAGGCGGGGGTGAATCAGATAAGAATTGTTCCTGCACCTCGAGCGTCGGTGTGGGACACGGTCAAACCCGCAGCAGCATCGCACGGTGTCACGGGTAGCCGTGAAGTACGTACTTCTCCAACCTCTGCCACATCAGTGGCAGAAAGTATGAGAGGTACGTAGACGCTGGCCTGGGGTCTGGAGGAGGCCGGGTCGCGCGGTCCCCGCAAGGGGCTCACGCTCGACCGGGTGCTCGACGCCGCGATCGAGGTGGCCGACGTCGAAGGTCTCGCGGGGCTGTCGATGAGCCGCGTTGCCAAGCAACTGGGGTTCACCACGATGTCGCTCTACCGGTATGTCGACAGCAAGGATGACCTGATCGAGCTGATGGCGGACCGCGCGATCGGCGCCCCGCCCACCGACCTGCCGGTGTCCGGTCCGTGTAGGGACCGGCTCGAAGCCTGGGCCCGAGCCGAGTACCGGAGCGCACGCGTCCATGCTTGGTGGGCTGAACTGTCCATTTCGGCGCCGCCGACCGGGCCGAACAACCTGTCGTGGCTCGAGGCGGGACTGCGCACCCTCGCGGACACAACGTTGCCCGAAGACACGAAGGTTCAAGTGGTACTCAATGTTTCACTGTTCGTGATCGGGCGCGCCCGGTTCGTCAACGACCTGGAGCGGTCGGCGGCGTCCACCACACCGGTCGACTATTCGCAGATGCTCCCACTCCTGCTCGACCGGGAGCGATTCCCCGCGCTACTGTCCGCGATCGCCGCCGGGGCATTCGATCCGGACGGGAGCGACGACGCCGATTGGCTCGAGGACGACTCCCGCTTCGGCCTCGACCGCATGCTCGACGGCATAGACCGGTTGGTGGAGAAAACCGATGCCGGATGACGCCGCCGCGGAATTCGCTGCGGACCGTGACCGGGGCCGGTTCCCGGGCGGAGCGCAGTTTACGGGAGCTACCCGGGCGGCATCTGCCGGAACCTCTGAACGTAGGAATTCCAATTCCAGGTGGATAGGAACGCTTGTGCCGCTTCGTATCCGTTTCGGTGGAGAGCCTCGACGTCTTCCTGGTGAATGTCGAAGTCGAGGGCCCCGACATCGGTGGAGTTCACCCGAATTGCCCGGACACTCACCCACGGCTGGTTCAGGTACGCCTGATCGCGACCGACGAGCATGGTGGTGAGAACGCTTTCGAACAGGTGCGGTGGCCCGAGAAGGCGCAGGAGTCTGAGATGGGGGATGACGTCATCGTTCCCGGCCGGCAGATTGGGCAGAACGGTGACCCCGAAGGTGGGCCGTCGGGGCAACTGTCCATCGGTCCGATCCAGTGAATCGATCGGGAAGTTCGAGAGCACTCCGCCGTCTACCAGCGTCGAGGTCATTCCGGCGGCACTGGTCAACGAGACAGGACGGAAGAAGAACGGGATCGCCATGGACGCCCGTACCGCGTCGGCGACGGATTGAGCGTTGGGGTCGAGGCCGTAGACCCGTTCAAAGTCCCAGGGCAGGCGGACCAGTTGCCCCGTCGTCACGTCGGTCACGGTGACCACCAGCCTGTACCGCTGTTTCATTGGCAGGGTGCCGTCAATCTCGAGGTCGTGAAAGGTAGAGACTCCGAGCCTGTCGAGCGTGTCCTTGATCCACTGGTGGACACGATCGCCCCGGTAGAGTCCGGTGCCCCGCAGCAGCGCCCACGATTGCCCGAGAATCGGGATGTTCTCGAGGAGACCGGGATCGAGAAACTCTCGATAGTTGAGATGGGTGAGTCTCTTCAACTGCTCGCCGGTCACAGGTTCCCCGCTGGCGGTGACGGCCGCAAGGATGGCACCCACGACCGCGCCCGCCGACGTACCGGACACGCGATGAATCGTGTATCCGGCATCGATGAGCGCAGACGCGGCGCCGACCAACCCGATTCCTTTGACGCCGCCACCTGCTAGGACGAGGTCGGCTTCTTTGCTCTCCCGTGACGCAGTCAAATCCATCTACCCCCTGGCCGCTTGTACATCCGCCCCGGTCGCACCTGACGCGGACTCTGGTGCCAGCGCTGGTGCGGCCGGAGTGTCAAAATTGAGCTCTGCGCCCATCGTCCTCGCTCCGTCGCCGGGGAAGGGCGAATTCGAGAGGTTCCGTACATTGCGCCCCGATTTTCTGGTCCACCAGTAGAATCGGGCCGGCCCACACTCACATCGTCCGGTGTCTGGCACGTCTGCACGCGGACTCGCACTGTCGCATCATCCTGAAACTCTCGCTGCGATGTCCGCGTGCACCCACAGCGTCACGCCGCGTCCGCCCAACTACCGATTACCTTGACGCAGCAGCCGGGTGAAACCAGCCCGCGAACCGGCCACCGTCAGCCCCTCTTTCGCCACCTCTCGCAGGACTGGTGCGTCCGTGCCGCGGCCGGCGATCTCACTCTGCATGAACTGGAGATCTCGCGCATCGTTGCCGGTCCATCTGGTCACCTCGGCCATCAGCTCTGCCACCTGTTCATCCCACTCCTCGTCTGCGACGGCGTCCGGCCGGACAAGGAAGATGTCGATGTCGCTGTCGATCGACATCGTTCCGCGTGCAGCGGAGCCGAACACGGCGGCATATACCGGGGGAATCTTCCAGCTGTCGAACCGCGCCTCCAACCTGCGCAGGAATTCCCCTGACAAACCGGCGAGACCGATGATATGAGGGAAGGCCAAGTGCTCACGATTGAGCTGATACACGAATGCGTTACCTACTCTGGAAGACAGCACGGTGCCCTGCTTGCTCAATCGTTGCAACGCCTTTCGTATCCCCTCTTCCGAATGGCGCGGCAGCACCCGGTGCAGCTGGCCGGTCGTGAAAGTCGCCTCGGACGCGGCTGCCAGCGCAGCGAGCACATCACCGTCGAGCGTGGGCGTCACTGTCTGTAGCGGCCGGGTCAGATCCATAGTTCCGTTCCCTAGCGACTCGCGTGCACGTACTATTGTACGTCTACCCGCACTATAGTACGGGATCTGCCACCGGGGTCGTGGAAAATGGTGTCACTGGTCGAACTGCGCACTCCACAGAGCGAGATCGATCGCGGTCGCTCCAGAGATTGGACGGGCGAACCTATTCGACTCTATCCGCCACTCACGAGCAGTACATGTTCTGTCCGCTTTGCGTCGTAAGTCGGCCGCCGACGACGTTCGCGGGGCCTGGGGCGTGTCTGGGTAGCGTCAAAAACGTTGTGTACGAGTTCGGGTGCCTCGATTTCAGGTGTTGGCGGATGAGCGATGAGACGTGATCGGCGAGTCATTGCCGTGTCATCCGACGATGGCGGCCTGGCCGATTTAGTCTCGAATGATGGTGCGCGCAGCCGACTTCATCAAGCAGGTGGTCTCCTCGACGCTCTACCGACCGGACGGGACAGTGGAAACGACCCGAGATCCGGCGGTGTGGACCCTGGCTCACCGCGGATACAGCGGGTCCGGTCGCCTCGACGTGTGGGCCTACCGAACACAGGCTGCCGCACTTCGAGCGGGTGCCGTCCTGGCGATGGAAGCCGGCATGGACGAAGACCCTCAATGTGCCGAACTGTTTGCGGCAGGCCGCTGGTCGGAAGTGATGGAGCGGTATGAAGAGCTGAGCCCGGAAGGTCATCTGTTGCGAGTTCAGGCCGCGTTCCTGCAAGCGTAGGCGCCGAACAGGCCACGGCGATGGGGCTCGACTGCGAGGATGGTGCGTGGGTCGGGACCCCCACTACCGGAGGATTCCATGTCTCGGCTTCTGCGCCTGACCCTCATCGCGTCCACGGTGGCCGCCGCCTTGTCCCTGACCGCGGCGCCCGCAAATGCAGCACCACCACCTGTTCCGAGTGGATGCGCACTGCAGTACTTCGTGATCGGCGCCATGTCTACGTGTGATCCCGGGACTGTGAACACTCATCAGGTGGAGCTACATTGCCAGCTACTCGGTGCGTTCCCCTATATGCACTTCCCTGTGTGGGGACCGGAGGCGCCCACTTTTCTGCCCTCCATCGCGCTGTGCCCGCCCCTCCACTTCGGGCTAGGCCCTACGGTGCACGCCCGTTAGGTGCGGGTGCGATCGACCTGAGGTAATGACATGCCCGAGGGCACGGTCGCACCGTAAAGTTCCCTCCGGCCGATGAGATCCACCTGATCCTCGGCCTGGCCCCACGCAATCCCACGGCACGTCGTCGACGACCCCCAGCTCGCGAGATGCAGGGCCGCCCGTCGGGTCGCAGCGATCGTGGTCAGTGGGTTGAAGTGGTGCAATTCGTGTCGAGCACTCTTCGTGTCTGGGTGACGAGTCGGTCGAGCCACGCGTCGGTGCCGACCGCCCGGCGGAGGGGTTCGTTGGGCAGTTCGACGCTCACGGGGAGGTCGGGGGGCAGTGTCGACCAGATGTCGGTGAGGTTGATGCCCCCGGTGCCGGGCACGAGCCGTTCCTCACGCGCGTGGCGGACGAGTTCGGCGTCGTTGTTGGGTGCAGGCACCGAACCGTCGCACATCTGCGCGTAATGCAGCCACTCTCGTGGGATCGCCGCCAGGTCGTCGAGGGTCGTCGTCGAACGGGCGGTATGCAGAGCGTCGATCAGTACGCTACGCGCCGACCCGTCGGCCTGCGACACGATCTCGACCGCGGTGGTCGCGTCGGGCACAGCCGTCCACGGCATGAACTCGAGGCTCGCGACGATGCCGTACTGCGCGCACAGTTCCGCCAGCCGGGCGTAGGAGTCGGTGAGCCGGGCGCGGTCGCGGTCGTCGCCGCCGACGAGCACGGCCTTCGCGCCGAGGCGTGCGCCCGCCTCGAGCAGGGGAACATACGACTTCGGGTCGAAATCTGCTCGCAGCCGGATGATTTCGAGATCGAACACCTCGATCGGCGAATCGTCGAGGCGACGGATCAGTGCATCGAGGGCGGCGTCGTCCTCGTGCAGCGGGTAAGCGGTGGTGCCGGGCGCGGCGGGCAGCAGCCGGATCCCGATGGTGTCGAAGCCGTGCTTCTCGGCGAGGTCCACCTGCTGCAGCGGCGCGGTGTCGAGCACGGTGAGTGCGGCGAGTCCGAGTGGGGCGGTCATCGCAGATCTCCTGTCGGCGAGGCGAGGTGGCGACCGGTGAGGTAGCCGAAGGTCATGGCTGGGCCGAGGTTGATACCGCCGGACGGGTAGTGGCCCCCCATGACGCTGGACTGGTCGACCCCGACGGCGAACAGCCCGTCGATCGGCTGGTCGTCGTCGTTCAGTACCCGGGACATGCTGTCGGTGACCAGACCGGCGAACGTACCGAAGCTGCCGGGCACCACCTTGACCGCGTAGAACGGGCCTTCTTCGAGCGGTGCGAGGGAGGGGTTGGGCCACGGGTTGTCGGGATCGCCGGAGCCGATGGTGAAGGGTGTGGTTCCGCGGCCGAACTCGGGGTCGACGCCGTCGCGGGCGCCCTCGTTGAACGCTGCGACCGTCTTCTCCAGGCCGTCGGGGTCGACGCCGATCTTCTCGGCTAGTTCGCGCACCGTGCGGCCGCGGGTGAGGTAGCCGGACTTCAGGTACGGCCACGTCGGGATCGGCAGCGGCTTGGCCATGCCGAGCGGGAAGTACCGCAGGTACCGCTGGTCGGCGATCAACCAGGAGCAGACCTCGTCGCCGTCGGGGACCTGTTCGACCATCGCGAGGGTGTAGTCGTGGTAGCCGAGGGCCTCGTTGACGAAGCGGCGGCCGTCGGCGAGAACGCCGATGACACCGGGCTTTCCGCGGTCGAGGATGTGCGGGAACACACCCTCTTTGCCGTTTCGGTACCGGATGATCGACACCGGGCAGTACGCCACCGGGGACGCGACCGAGCGGTCAAGGCGGCCGCCGACCGATTCGCCGAGGGTGATGCCGTCGCCGGTGGTCGTGGACGGGGTGAGGGTCCAGTGTTCACGGCCCGTGGGTGTGCGGGGAAAAAGTTCGCGGCGCCGGTCGATGTCGCGACTGAAGCCACCTGTCGCGAGGACGACTCCGCGGCGGGCGGACACGGAGTAGGCCCCGTCCGGGCCCTCCAGCCGGACACCGGTGACGGTGCCCGCCGAGTCGGTGGTCAGCGCGGTGGCCGCCGTGCTCACGCGGATCTCGACGCCGGCGTCGAGCGCCGACCGCAGCAGCCGGCCGACGAGCGCGGTGCCGTTGACGAGTTGCTGGCCGCGGCGGGTGGTGGCGAGGTCGAGCAGGTGCGTGGACACCCTGCGGGCGCAGTGCGCGAACGCCTTCGCCGAGCGGGTCGAGTGCAGAAAGGCCTGGAGGTCCGGACCGGCCATGATGCCCATGCCGAGGAACGACGTCTCGTAGAGCTGCCGACGCAGGAGCGCCGCGACGTCGGGGCCGAGTTTCCGGAGGCTCACCGGCTTCGGCCCGACGGAGCGGTGCCCCGTGCCCGCACCCGGTGTGTCGCCGTGGATGTCGGCGATCTTCGCGCCCGGAACGAACTGTAGCGCCGTCTTCTTCTCGAAGAACTCCACCATCTGGGGTGCGCCGTCGAGCAGGGCGTCGACCTTGGCGGCGTCGAAGTTCTCACCGAGTCGGTGCTCGAGATAGGTGCGCGGCAGCGAGCGGTCCTCGTTCACGCCGTCCGCGTGCGCGAACAGGTTCCGCGGCGTCCACATCCAGCCGCCGGACCACGCCGTCGCGCCGCCGCACGTGTCCGCCTTCTCGACGACGAGGACGGAGGCTCCCCCGTCGGCTGCGGCCACGGCGGCGGACAGACCGCCCGCTCCGGAGCCGATGACGACGACGTCGTAGGTGGCGATGGTGTGTTCCGGGGTCATAGCGTCTCCTGAGCGGATGTCGTTGCGAAAGTCGGTGCGGGCGTGAGGTCGACGACCCGGGCGGTGCGCGAAGACTCGTAGATCGCCGCGATGATCGCCAGCGAGGCGCGCGCGTCACGTCCGGTGACGGCAGGGTCGCGACCGGTCAGGACGGCGTCCGCGAAGTCCTGCACCTGAAGTGTGTGGAAGTCGGCGAGTCCGGCGTTGACTTCGGTGACGTCGAGATTGGCGCGGACGTCGGGGGTGAACGGGGCGCGGAACTCCACTTCGCCGGGGACCGTCCAGATCTCGTTGACGCCCTCCCTGCCCTCTGGGAACTCGAGGACGCTCGCAATCGCACCGGTCTGCCCGATCACGGTGACCCGATTGCCGAGGTTGTGGTTGGCGCCGGTGGTCGCGGTGACGGTAGCCGTGCCGCCCGACGCGAACGAGACGACGGCGGACGCGCTGTCCTCGGTCTCGATGTGGTCGCCGTGTGTGTGGGTGCGGATGACGCCGCTCACCGACACGGCTTCACCCATGAACCACTGGAGCATGTCGATCTGGTGGACGGCCTGCGTCATCAGGACACCGCCGCCGTCGGTGTCCCACCGCCCTCGCCATTCGTCGGCGGAGTAGTAGGACGACGGGCGGTGGAGAAGCACCGACGCCTCACCGAGCACCGGAATACCGATCCGGCCGTCGTCGATGGCCGTCCTGATGCGCTGCGCGGCCGGCCAGAACCGGCGCTGGAACAGCACACCGAACGTGATGCCCGCGACCTCGGCGGCCGCGATCATCCGGTCGGCCCCGGCGACGTCGACCGCGATCGGCTTCTCACACAGCACGTGGATCCCGGCCTCCGCCACAGCGACGACCACCTGCTCGTGCACCGGATGCGGAGTGCAGACGGTGCACGCATCGAGGCCGAGGCCGATCAACTCCTCCACCGAATCGACGGCCCGCGAGATGCCGTGCGCGGATGCGAACTCGTGGGCGCGGTCGACGTCGGTGTCACAGCAGCCGATCAGCGCGACGCCGGGCACCTGCTGCAAGGCCCGGGCATGGTTGCCGGCGATTTTGCCGCAGCCGACGATGCCGATACGTAGGGCCATCAGTAGTGCTCCTCGGTTTCGACGTCCCGGGCCGCGGACTCGCCGCGGTCGAGACGGTTCAGGGCGGCCACGTCGTCGGTGGTGAGCCGCACGCCGAGGGCGGAGAGGTTCTCGGCCTGGCGCGCGGGATTCGCGGATCTCGCGACCGGCACGACACCCTGCGCGAAGTGCCAGGCCAGGACCACCTGTGCGGGGGTGCCGCCGAGGCGCCGGGCGATGTCGGTGACCACAGGTGAGTCGAGCACGTCGCCGCGGCCCAGCGGGCTCCACGACTGGGTGAACACACCGAGTTCGTCGTTGGCGCGCCGGACGGGTAGCCGGGCTACCGACGGGTCCATCTGGATCTGGTTGACTGCCGGCGTTTCTCCGGTTTCGGTGACGACGCGACGCAGGTGCGTCTCCAGGAAATTGGAGACGCCGACGTAGCGGACGAGGCCGGCGTCGCGGCACGCGAGCATAGCCTCGAACGCCGCCACATACTTGTCGTGGCGTGGCAGCGGCCAGTGGATGAGGAACAGGTCGAGCCGATCGAGTCCCAGATTCTTCAGGCTGCGCTCGACCGCGCCGCGGATGTCGCCCGACACGTGGTCGCTTCCACGCAGTTTCGTGGTGACGAACAGGTCCTCGCGGGGCAATCCGCACTCCGCGAGCGCCACACCCACTGCCTCCTCGTTGTCGTAGATCGTGGCGGTGTCGATGAGCCGGTAACCGGCCTCGATGCCGGACAGCACGGCCCGGGTGGCGTCCGGACCGGTCAGTGGCCAGGTCCCGAGACCGAGGGGCGGCATGTCGATCACGCGCTGACCTCCACGCGAGCATCCGCGGCAGAGGTGATCTTCGCGGCGACGTCGGCTGCGGTGACGAGAGCGGCGTGGATGGAGCCGCCGTCGCCACTCGCGTCACCGACCGTGTGGACGCCGAGTCGCGGTGCCAGCGCCCGCACTGCGGCGAGCAGGTCGGTGCGCGGCTCGACGCCGTGCGAGATCAGCAGTTCGCCGGGAGCGTCCACCATCCGCTCGTCTCCGGCGGTCGAGATCACCACCCGGTCTTTCTCGATCCGCGTCACGATCGACGACAGGTGGGTGGTGAGGTTCGCACTCTCCGCGAGCCGCGGCAGCAGCACGATCTTTCCGCGCCGGCCGACGTCGTGGGCGATCGTCTCCTGCGGGCCGATCATGACCACCTCGGTGCCGTGCTGGAGGAGGTCGTCGGCGACCGCGGCCGCTTCCCGGTCGGCGCCGAAGATCGTGATCGCCGCGGGTGCGGGGTCTCCGGATTGCAGGAACTCGCGGACGTCGCGGATCCTTCGGGTGTCGGCCCCGGGGAGGTCGACCTCGGGTCCGCGGCCGCCCGTCGCGAGCACGACGGCGTCAAAGTCCAGGCCGGCCAGTGCGGCGGCGTCGACCCGGGTGCCGATGTGGCAGGTGATGTCGAGGTCGGCGATCTCGGCGAGGTACCAGTCGACGATCCGTGAGTACTCGGGGTACTCGTGCAGTCGCGCAGCCAACGCGAAATCTCCACCGAGACTGTCGCGTTCGTCGTACAGGTCGACACGGTGCCCGGCGAGCGCGAGGTCGCGGGCGGCCGCCATCCCAGACGGCCCGCCGCCGACGACGGCGACACGCACCGCCGCGGCCGCCGGTTTCGACGGCTGCTCGAGTTCGCGGCCCACCCACGGATTGACCGAGCATGGAACGGGTCCGGCGGCGAGGCTGTCGATGCAGTAGTTGCAGGCGATGCAGGGTCGGTACCGGCCGCCGTCCAGCGCGCGGTTCGGGAAGTCCGGGTCGGCGTGCAGGGTGCGGGCCATGCTGACGAAGTCGGCCTGCCCGGATTCGATGATCTGCGCCGCGACCTCGGGTGAGCTGATCCGGCCTGCGACCCCGACGGGGAGGCCGAAGTCACGCGTGTACTGCTCGGAGTACGGGGCGAGGAGGCCGCGGGGCCACTCGCCGGGTTGGATGATCCACTGTCCGGATTCGTAGTTGCCGGCGGAGACGTCGAGGAAGTCGAGCCGGTCGGTGTCGATCGCGTCGATGCGGGCGCGGGTCGTCTCGGCGTCGAGACCGCCGTCGACGGCCTCGAACGCCGAGAACCGCAGTCCGAGAGCGATACCCGGTGCCATCGTGCGCACGGCGTCGATCACCTTGTTGACGAACAGCGCCGGATCGGCCCACTCGTCGTCGCGGTGGTTGTACGCCGGCGAGAGAAACTGGTGGATGAGGTAGCCGTGACCGCCGTGCAGCGAGATCACGTCGACCCCGGCCTGTTGACAGCGCGCGGCGGCCTCGCCGAAGCATTCGATGATGTGAAAGATGTCGTCGCCGTCGAGTTGCTCGGGCATTTCACCGCCGACCACCGCGCACGGGATCGGTGACGGTGCGACGGGGACGAATCCGCTGACGGAACCCTGCGCGGTGCGGCCACCGTGATTGAGTTCCACGCCGACGAGCGCGCCCTGCGCATGGATCGCCTCGGCCGCCTTCGCGATGCCCGGGATGCGTTCGTCGACGTCCACACCCATCTGCCGGATACGCCCCTTGCCGTCGGCCCGCACGTAGCTGGCCTCGGTGAAGACGAGAGCGGCACCGCCCGCCGCACGGCGCTCTAGGTACGCGATGTACTCGTCGGTCATCGTGCCGTCGACCTCGCAGTAGTTGCGCTCCATGGGCGCCGACACGAAGCGGTTGCGCAGTCGCACGTTGCCCAGGTCGAGTGGTGCGGCGAACGGACGCGCGGTCATCGGGACTCCTCGAGAACGGTCGGGGCGCACTGATCGGCGAGCAGTTCGCCGAGGTGGCGTCGCATGCGGTCGGGGTCGGGCGTGATGCCGGTGAGGAGGGCGAACGTGTCGGCCGCCTGAGCGACGAGCATCTGACCGCCGTCGAGCACATCACAGCCGAGAGTGGTTGCTGCCGCGACGAGTTCGGTTCGCAGCGGGCGGTAGACGATGTCGGCGACCCACAGTCCGGGATGGAGCGCGTCGGTGTCGAACGGCGTTCCCGGATGTCCGACCATGCCGATCGGAGAGGCGTTGACGACGCCGTCGCAGTGCTCCAGGTTCGCTTCGATCGCGTCGAGGGGGATGGCCGTGACCCGCGTCTGTGGGAACGCCGCCGCGAGGCGCGCGCAGACGTCCGCGGCACGGGCCGGGTCGAGGTCGGCGACCCGCAGGTCCGTCACTCCGGCGGCGGCGAGCGCGTAGGCGACGGCCGAACCGGCACCGCCCGCACCGGCGAGGACGACGCGGCCGAGCTTGGCATCGGGCAATCCCCGGCGCAGCGCCGCGAGGAATCCGCTGTGGTCGGTGTTGTGACCGATCAGCCGCCCGTCACGGACGACGACGGTGTTGACGGCGCCGAGAAGCCGCGCGTTGCCGGACAATTCGTCGAGGGAGTCGACGACCACCTGCTTGCACGGATGGGTGACGTTGAGTCCGGTGCAACCCGCTGCGACGGCCTGCCGCAGCGCGTCGCCGGAACTGTCGACGGGAATGCCCTCCGCCGCGATGTCGATCAGGTCGTAGCGGTAGTCGGTCAGGCCGAGGGCGGCGGCCTCGTGTTCGTGTAGCGCCGGCGACAGGGACGTGGCGATCCCTGCCCCGACGAGGCGGATCCGGTGCCGGGTGGATACGGGGTGCATGAAAATCTCCTGCAGTGGTGAAGGTCCGGTCAGGCGTCGGTGCGGACGAGCGCCTGGTGCCGCGTGCCGGCCGTCGTCGTGCCGGGTTCGCCGAGATGCTCGGTGGGTGTGCGGTACGTCTCGGGACCGGTGAGCGCGGCGACGGACGACAGCAGCGCGAAGCCCAGGCACATCCAGGCGACTGGGGCCCAGTTCGCGGTGTCACCCGCCGACAGCCACTGTGCGATGGCCGGGGTGAAGCCGGCGACCAACAGTCCCAGCATGAGACTTACGGCCATTCCGGTGTACCGGACCTTGGCGGGGAACTGCTCGGGGAAGTACGCCGGGTACACGCCGTTGGGCATCGCGTAGAACAGGCCGATCAGAACGATGCCGGCCGCGAATACCATCGGCGCGCTGCCCGTTCCGATCGCGTGGAAGAACACGAACACCATGCCCGCGGCACCGACGGCGCCCGTCACGAACACCGGTTTGCGGCCGATCCGGTCGGCGAGCATTCCGAACAGCGGCTGGGTGAGGACCGCGACGAAGTTGGCGACGGCGATGGCCCACAGCATCGTGGAGCGTTCGAGCCCGGCGACCTGCACCGCATACGCCAACGCGAAGACGTTGACGATGGTGTTGATCATCGCGAACGTCGCGCTGAGGCTGATGCGGATCACGGTGCGCCAGTGCGAGCGGAACATCTCGACCACAGGAATGCCCGCGGTGTCGTCGTGTTCCTTCAACTCTTCGAAGACCTCCGGCTCGTCGAGCTTGCGACGCAGCCAAACCGCTACACCCGTCACGACGATGCTGAGGAGGAAGGGGACACGCCAGCCCCACGAGTAGAGCGCGTCATCCGGCAGCGCGGCCACGGGAATGAACACCAGGCTCGAGAGCACGATGCCGAACATGATGCCGCTCATGGTGAACGAGGTGTAGAACGAGCGACGGTTGTCCGGTGCGTGCTCGAGCGTCAACGCGGAGGATCCCGGCGATTCGCCGCCTGCCGACAGGCCCTGCAGCAATCGCAGGAACACCAGGATGACGGGTGCGGCGATGCCGATTTGGTCGTATGTGGGCAGGCACCCGACGACCACGGTCGCGATACCCATGAGCATGAGGCACGCCAGCAGCGAATTCTTGCGCCCGTATCGATCCCCGAGATGTCCCCACAGTACTGCGCCGAGCGGACGCGCGATATACGCGACACCGAGCGTGCCGATCGACAGCAGGGTCGCCGTGGCTCCTCCGCCCGGGAAGAAGATCCGCGGGAAGACCAGCGCGGCCGCGGACCCGTAGATGAAGAAGTCGTAGTACTCCAGCGTGCTGCCGAGGAACCCCGAGACGGCGGCCCGGCGGGCGTTCTCGTTCGGTTGTCCCCCGGTGTCACGAGTAGAGGTGCTTGCCATGGTGTTCCTTTCGTCCCAGGGGTCCGGTGCGCCGCGAAGCGCTTCTTCGGAGGTGATCCACCTCACACGAAGTTCCGGACCGTGACGAGCGTGTCATGGCGGACTATGCGCAGTCCAGCGCAAAAAAAGTCTTAGATATAGACCGAAAATGTCCTAATCGGGGGTCGGGAGAATGTCCTCCGATACCGCGAGGGCCACCCGGAGCGCGTCGGAGACCCGACGCGGGGACCATGCGAGTCCGTGGTTCATGTAGATCGGCTCGCCGGTGAGCGGCACGAACACCGTGCCCGGGGGCGTGAGCGCCGCAATGCCCGACGTCATGAGCGCCACGCCGACACCCGTCGCCACCAGCATCAAGATCATGTACGGGTCGGTGATTTCTTGCACCACGCGGGGACGGAACCCTGCATCAACACAGGCCCGCATCGCGACCTCCTGCAATGCCGAGCCGGCCGACAGCGGTGTGGTGACGAATCCGTCCTCGGCCAGGTCGCGCAAGTCGATCTCCGGCTCGGACGCGAGCGGGTGGTCCGCCGGGAGCACCGCCCCGAATGGCTCACGGCGAATCAATCGGGTCGACACCGAGGCCGTCTCGACGGGAAGTCCGACGAATGCGAGATCGAGTGCGCCGCTATCTAATTGAGAGAGAGCTTCACGAGTCATGATGCGCCCGACGAGGGTGAGTTCGATGTCGGGATAGCGCTGCCGGAGCGCGCGGGTGAGCGGGGGCAGGGACAGGTGATTGAGCACGCCCGTGAAGCCGATCTTGATCCGGCCGTACACGCCCCCGGCGGACGCGCGGCTGGCTTGCCGCGCGATGTCGACACTCTCGAGGATGCGGTAGGCGTGCGGCAGAAACGTATGGCCGGCCGACGTCAGCGCGACACTGCGGGTGCTTCGCTCGAACAGCGGCACGCCGATGTCCTTCTCGAGTTTGCGCACCGTCTGACTCAGCGGCGACTGGGCCATCTGGAGTCGCGCGGCAGCCCTGCCGAAATGCAGTTCTTCGGCGACGGCGACGAACGCCTGCAGCCAGCGAATCTCCATCGGAGTCCCTTCGACGAGTTGGTCACGTGTGGCTCAGGCCATATATTCCAATTCATACACAGTGCGGAACCAATCATTCTGATTTCGCACATAGAAAAAGACTAATGCGCACACAGTCGCGAGGAGAAACCCATGGCCACCTATCCCGAGGGCGCGACGGCGCTCGTCACCGGCGGCGCGAGCGGAATCGGCGCGGCGTGCGCGAAACGCCTCGCCGACGCCGGGGTCCGCGTTGTCACCGCCGACGTCGCTACCGGGGCCGACGAGCACCTCGACGTCACCGACGCTGACACCGTCGAGAAGCTCGCCGCTCGGCTCGGACGCATCGACATCCTCGTCAACAGCGCCGGTGTCGTGGGACCGTCCGCTCCTCTGGTGGACATCGACCTCGAGGACTGGCGCCGAACGTTCCGCATCAACGTCGACGGGACGTTCCTCCTCTGCCGCGCATTCGTGCCAGCCATGGCCGCCGCCGGCTGGGGGCGGGTCGTGAATCTGGCGAGCATCGCCGCGAAGGAGGGTAATCCCAACCAGAGCGCCTACTCGGCGTCGAAGGCGGCCGTGATCGCGCTGACGAAATCACTCGGCAAGGAAGTCGCCAAGACCGGTGTCCTGGCCAACGTCGTGGCACCCGCCGCGGTGCAGAGCCCGATGAATGCCGGCACCGACCCGGCGATTCTCGCGCGGTCGCAGAGCCTGACCCCCATGGCCCGGATGGGACGGCCCGAGGAGATCGCCGAACTCGTCGCATGGTTGTGCTCGGAGGCGCTCAGCTTCTCCACCGGCGCCGTCTACGACGCCAGCGGTGGCCGGGCGTCGTACTGAGGGGATGTTTGCATGGTCGTGTCGTCGAATCCTGTGCTCCGGATGCGCGGGTCAGGTCGCCCACAGATCGGGTTCGTTGATCGCCTGCACGCCCGCTGTGGCGAGGGCGTCGAGGTATCCGCTCATGCGGTTGGCGGACACTCTGGACGTGCCGGGACCGCCGAGGATGGCGACGTTGCGCCGGCCGGTGGCGACGACATACGAGGCCATCTCGAACGAGGCGGAATAGTCGTCGATACTGACCCAGTCGGAGGGCTCGTCCTCGATCTTGCGGTAGAGCTACACAATCGGGATGTTCTCGTGACGAGCTTTACGAGTAGTGGCTTGTGGTCGGCGACGAGCGAAGCCCTCGGTGAGGGCGTCGACCCGACCTGGCTCGGCTCCCGCCGGCGATCCTCCGGAACCGACACAACGACAGGGCTGAGGCCGCGAGGGTATCGACAACACACCTGTGACGGTGCCAGGGCTACCGTTCTTGACTCGCCACATCTGATCCAGCCCTGGCCGACCAAGGTTGGGTCAGCTAAACGGGTGACGGGAAGACCTCGAACCGTGGATGCAGCCTTTCCGACGGAATGTACGTGGAGTACGATAATTTTACGTTCTTTACGTTTCGGAGGTGTGGGATGGCGGAGAATCGGACACGGCGGAAGGTGATCAAAGTCCCGGCCGCGAAGAGCGGGGGTGGGCCGCGGGTTGTTGCCGGGCGCGGTCACCGGTTGAATGCCGCCGCCTACCGCGCTGGTACGGGCCGTGGTGTGGAGGTGGCGGGCGAGTTCGTGGAGTACGTGACTCGCAATGCCCCGCGGCAGGAGTGGGCGCTGATCGCGAAGCTGATTCTCGATGAGGCGTTCGCCGGCCCGGTGGGAACCCGTGCCGGAGACCTCGCCGGGGCGGCGGCCGAGCGGCGGCAGTCGTTGCTCGAGCGGGTGGCGACCCTCAAGGCCGGGGAGGCGGGCCGGGTGCTGGCCCCGCGGGCGGGGGAATCGCGGACCCTGGTGAAGAAGTTGCGGGACGAGGGTGTGTTGCTCGGTTTGCCGTTGGGGCGGCGCCCCGATTATCACTATCCGACGTTCCAGTTCGATACGGTGCATCACCGGGTGTGGCCGATCGTGGCGTATGCCAACAGCAGGTTGGGGGCGGCCGAGGATCCGTGGGGGGTCACGTCCTGGTGGCGCACCCCTTCCGACATCCTCGACGGCCGAACCCCGTTGCAGGAACTCGAGGACGGCGATCTGACCGAGATCGCCGTCGACAACATGATCAACGCTGCCGAGCGGGGAATGTAGGAGAGTGGGGGCCTACAACGGCAATCCGGCGAACATCGACATCATCGCGGCGGGGACACCGGTGTGGCGGGTGCACTGGACATCCTCGTCATATCCTCCGAATGCGTTCAACCGAAGTAACATCGCGCCCTGGGTCGATGCCAGCACCCTCGATATCCGCACGACTGCCATTCCGGCCCAGGGGCGATTCGAGCCGGTCCACGACCCGGCCGTGTGCCCGGGTGGGGCCGCGCTGGGCGGGTACCTGTATGTCGGGTTGTCCGTGGGAGCGGTGGTCGCCGAAGGGATTCTGCGTGGCCAGGACATCCCACCGGACCTGATCATCCGCAAGCGGCTCCTGGCCGGCAAGTCGTTGGCGCAACTCGTGCTGGACGACAACGTCGACATCGCCGTCCTGGACGGGCAGCGGAACCTGATCCGGCTCGGCCAGGACGCCTCCCTGACGGCGTGTACCTGGCGGGACTACGGGCAGACTCGCCGGACCGCGATCGACATTCTGACGAACACCCCCGCAGCGCAGGGCCTTCGCTACGAGTGCCGGCACGGACGAAACGAACTCGCGCTCATGCTGATCGACGGACGAACGACACCGGCGCTGACCGTGGTGCGCTCGGCACCACTCGACACCGACGGCTGGGCACGGGATGCGGTGACCGCCTCGCTCCTCGATGATTTCAATCTGACACTGGGGTAATCGGCGGAAGATCCCGCAATAGGGCGGCGCGGGGCGATCCCGCGCATCGAGGCGGAGGCGTTGACCGCCCTTCTGAGGGCGGTGGACCCGGATCGGGACCTGGTGATCCGGCTCCGCTCGTCCCGGGATGGCCCGCCTGGAACCTGGAAACTGCCCTCTGGGCGCTGCATGGGATCGGCCGGGATGAAGGTGACGATGCTGATCGCCCGCAAACGCCCCGGCTGTATCCGATTTCGGACTCGGTCGCTAGTGAGGTCTTGTTGGAGCCGATGACGGGAATCGAACCCGCGTATTCAGCTTGGGAAGCTGATGTTCTGCCATTGAACTACATCGGCGCGCATGATATTGGGCGCCCGTAGGCAGGCCCAACACCCTGCGGGGCAAACATTAGCAGATGATGTCGGTCTCGCTGGAGGCGCACACGCCGATGCTCAGACGAGTGGTCGGCCGGACTTGATTCGCCACCGCAGGTCGCGCATGAGCAGGTTGTAGGGGAGTTCGCGCAGGGCGTTGGGCAGGCGGCGGCTGACGGCGCCGATGGTCCGGAGGATGCGGTCGAAACGTCGCTGGTCCGTCTCGCTCCAGGTCAGCTGCATTTCTTCGCGGAAGTGTTGGGGGAGGAAACCTCTGGTGAAGAACAGGTTCATCGGGCCGAAGAGGCGCGAGATGATGGTGGGGAGAAATTCGAGCCGTGCGATGGAGAGGACGTGTTCGCGGATGGTGTCGTCGATCGACACGTTGGCCAGCGAACGGTTCCAATACTCCTCGAAGGCGGCGCGGTCGGCCGGCCACATTTCCGGTGGGACCTGCAAGGTGGTGCCGAAAGTGGCGCCTTCCTTGTAGAAGTACGCCGACGCCTCCGGGGAGAGGTCGCCGTGCAGGGCCCGGGTGACGTCCTCGAATCCGCGGTAGATGCAGGCGGCCACCCACAACTGCAGTTCGGGGTCGAAAGCGTTGTACTGGACCGGGCTGTCTGCGGTGGACCGCACTTTGGCGTGGGCGCGGTCGACGCCTCGACGGAAGACGGCTTTCTCCTCGTCGGTGCCTCGTGCGGCGACCACGAGGTAGGTCAGCGTGGTGCGGGATCGTTTGATCGGATGCCGGAAGAGCTGCCCGCTCTCGACCCGACTCTCGTACACGCCGTACCCGACTCCGGGATGTGCCAACTGCATGATGATGTTGGCAGCGCCCGCCAGTAGGCCGGCACCATCCATGACCTGGTCGAGACGGTCTGGTGCGTCGAGTGACGTCGACATAGTTGCTCCTGTTATCCATCCACGGGGCGTGATCTGAATACGACCGTACTCACATATATGTTCGTCGTCCAGAGTTCGGTGGAAAGATGGTCGCCATG
Organism: Rhodococcus sp. NPDC019647; assembly: GCF_044389235.1. Taxonomy (NCBI): domain Bacteria; kingdom Bacillati; phylum Actinomycetota; class Actinomycetes; order Mycobacteriales; family Nocardiaceae; genus Rhodococcus; species Rhodococcus sp. NPDC019647. The sequence continues at coordinate 18,306 of NZ_JBIRXS010000030.1, forward strand.
GTTACGGCACCGTCAGGTTCGACAGGTGGCCGCATGTATGGCGGTCTGGAGGGCGATGCGCGCCGCGCCGAGCGTCGCGCGCAGCTGATCGAGGCCGGACTCGACCTACTGGGCGGGGATGACGGCGACCACACGCTGTCGGTACGCGGAGTCTGTAAGCGGGCCGGACTGGCCACTCGTTACTTCTACGAAAGCTTCACCGACCGCGACGCGCTGATCGTCGCCGTCTACGACCATGTCGTGCAACGCATCGCCACCAGCACGTTGGAAGCTGTGTCGACGGCGGGGCCGGGCGAACGCGAGATCGTCGAAGCAGGCGTGCGCAACATCGTCCGTGCGGTCGCCGAAGATCCCCGGCACGGCCGACTCATGTTCTCGGTAGCGCAGTCGAGTGAGGTGCTGGCGCAGCGACGGCTCGACAGTTCGCGTTTGTTCGCCGGCCTGGTGACCAAGCAGACCGTCGGGTTCTACGAGGTGGCGGAGAGTCCCCGTCTCGACCTTGCCGCGCATTTCATGGTCGGGGGCCTGGCGCAGACACTGACGGCCTGGTTGAACGGCACCGTGTCACTGCCCGAGGAAGACCTCGTGAACACCTGCACCGATCTGCTGCTCTCGATGGCAATCCACACCCGCTGACCCGTTAACCTCTACCTGTGCTTCTCTCCGACCGCGATCTCCGTGCCGAAGTTTCCACTGGACGTCTGGGCATCGACCCGTTCGATCCCTCCATGGTTCAGCCTTCGAGCGTGGACGTGCGCCTCGACAGCTTGTTCCGGGTGTTCAACAACACCCGCTACACCCATATCGACCCAGCTCAGCGGCAGGATGAACTGACCACGCTGGTCGAACCGGCCGAGGGAGAGCCCTTCGTTCTGCACCCCGGCGAGTTCGTTCTCGGCTCCACGCTCGAGGTGTGTTCGCTGCCCGACGACCTTGCCGGGCGACTCGAGGGTAAGTCGTCACTCGGTCGCCTGGGTCTGCTCACACATTCGACCGCCGGGTTCATCGATCCCGGGTTCAACGGCCACATCACCCTGGAGCTGTCCAATGTGGCGAACCTGCCCATCACGCTCTGGCCGGGAATGAAGATCGGGCAGCTGTGCCTTCTGCGGTTGTCGAGCGCGGCGGAGCACCCGTACGGCAGCTCGGCCGCGGGCTCCAAGTATCAGGGGCAGCGGGGGCCGACCCCGTCCAAGGCGTACCTGAATTTCGCACAGGACTGAGCGCTCCCGGACCTCACGCCCGCGCGTTCCATTCGGCGATCACCGAGTGCACTCCGATCGAGTCGATCGTCGATCGGAGTGACCCCTCGACGGCTGTCCGGCATTCGAGATACCGACGGCCGATGTAGGCGCTCGGTGACTCGGTAACGCCGATCAAAATTTCCGGAAACATGGTGCGGCTGCCCTCGATGAGCAGAGCCTCCTCGTCGACTGCTCGCACGGTAACGGGCGCACTGCCAGTGACGTTGCCGACGAGAAGCGCGAGGTAACTCGTATCGGTGTACTCGTCCCGGACGACGATCAATCGTGCGTCGTTGTCGCCCAGTCGTATCGACTGGTCGAGTATCCATGGAGCCGAGCATGTTTCACGGTACGCGGCGCGGTCGGCTGGCCGCTCCGTGTCACTGGAGATTCGCTCAGGCAGAGTGTTCATGACCATCTCCTGCACCTCGGAAGGCCCTCTGCGGGGTCCTGAGTCCAGTCTGCCGAATGTACCCACTCCAATCATGGGTAGTGGACTACCTGTTCTCTGTGTATGGGAGCCAGACGAGGTCGTAATGAGACCGTACATTCGTTATGAATTGCAGCGGAGGGGCTGAGAACGAGGGTGTCGACAAACTAGACTTCGAGAATGAGTCAGAGGTGGCCCCTGATTCGAAGACAAGCCGAGTTCGACGCCATCACCGCGTCGCTGAAGGCCCGGTCCGAGTGTTGCGGGGTGGTCCTTACCGGCGATCCTGGCGTGGGGAAAACCACCCTCGCCCGGTTCGCGACCGAATCACTGCCCGGCGAGGTGCGCTGGGTTGCCGGGACGGAATCCGCCCGAAGCATCCCGCTCGGCGTTTTCGCTCACCTGGTGGGTGCGTCGACCTCTCGGGATCCGGTCACGCTACTTTCCACGGCACGGCAGGCCCTCATTCACGACGGCGACACCCACCAGGACATGGTGATCGGTGTCGACGACGCCCACCTGCTCGATCAGCTCTCGGCAACATTCTTGCACCAACTGGCCCTCGATCGGGTGGTCAATATCGTCGCGACCGTCCGGAGCGGTGAGACCGTGCCCGACGCGATCACGTCCCTGTGGAAGGACGGGCACCTTCTCCGGCTGGAATTGATGCCGTTCACGCGCGAGCAGAGCATCGAACTGGTCGAGTCCGTGCTGGACGGCCCGCTCGAGGGGCTGAGTGCCGACATGATCTGGGAGGCGTCGGGGGGCAACGCACTGTTTGTCCGCCATCTCGTCGAGGGCGCGCTGGAAGCGGGGACACTCCGCCGGTCCGGCGGTGTCTGGCAGCTGCGGGGTCGCGCAGCAATCACCTCCGAGCTCGCGTCACTACTCGAAACCAGGATCGAGAAAATCCCGTCCGACGTGCTCCAAGCGCTTCAACTGCTGACCTTCTGCGAGCCGCTCGACCTAGATGTTCTGTGCGCTCTCGCCGGTGAAAACGCAGTGGAAGAGGCGGAAAGACGCGGCCTAATCAGGATCGCCGAAGAACGACACCATCTCGATGTGCGCTACACCCATCCGCTCTTCGCCGAGGTGATTCGCCGACGGGTCGGTCGTGCGGCGGGACGCCGGCTACGCGGGAAGCTGGTGCAAGAGCTCGGTAATGGTGCGGTGACGGGTGCGGCGCACCGGATACGTCTCGCCGAGCTTGCACTCGACAGCGACCGATCCGTCGACCCGGCGCTGCTCGCGTCGGCGGCTGCGGATGCCATCGGGCTGGCCAATGTCCCGCTCGGTGAACGTCTGGCACGTGCAGCGTTCGAAGAAACGGGTGACTTCGGAGCGGCCGACCTCCTTGCCCGGGCATTGTTGTGGCAGGGGCACGCGGCCGAAGCCGAGGCACTGCTGCTCGCATTTTCCCCCGACTCGTTGACTCAAGCGCAGTTGGTGCGCTGGGGGACATCACGTATCGCGAACCTCTTCTGGGCACTCGGCGATTCGGAGAAAGCGGACGACGTCCTCGCAGTGCTACGCGAGCGTGTCACCAAACCGAGTCTCCTTCCGGTGGTCGAGGGAATCGGATCTGTGTGCGCGGTCTTCGAGAATCGACCGCAGGAAGCGGTGGACGCCGCGTGCACTGTTCTCGCCTCGGAGCGGCCGTGGGCGGTCGAATGGGCGTTCTTCGGCGGGGGACTGGCGCTGGCGTTGATGGGACGCGGCGACGAGGTTCCCGCGTTGGCGGCGCGGAGCGCGGCCGTTGCCGAACAGATCGACGGACTGCTGCGCTTTCCCGCCGGGCACGGCGAGATTCTGGCCTTGACCATGACCGGGCAGTTCGATAGGGCGCAGCGCCGAGCCGAACAGTATCTCGCGTTCGCGTCGAGTGGCCGATACCTGGCATGGGGGCTGGCGAATATCCTGGTCGGGACGGTCGAACTCGTCCGCGGACGGTTCACCGCCGCGGCTCAGCGCCTCGAACAGGCGATCGCAGCACTCGACGTGGGCGACACCGCTGACGCAGTGTCCTGGAGCGTCCCCGCGTACATTGCCCTGGGACAGACATACGCCGTGCTCGGCCGCATCCACGAGGGGCAGCGCGTCATCTCGGAGGCGCGAGCCCGCAGTGGCCGGCACGTGGCAGTGTTCGGGCCCCAACTCGAACTGTCTGCCGCGTGGCTCGCCGCGGCTCAGGGTGAGACTTCGCAGGCCATCGCGCTCGCACGGTCCGCCGCCGAATCAGCAGCAACTGCGGGACAGTTCGGTGTCGAGGCGGCCGCACTGCACCTTGCCACTCGATTCGGTGACCATTCCACTGCTCCGCGACTGGCGGCCCTTGCCGAACAGTGCGACGGCGAACTCGTCCGAATCGCGGCAGCACAAGCATCCGCGTCAGCCTCCGCCGACGGACCCGGGCTGGCGGCGGCAGCTGACAGATTTCGAACGGTCGGTGCACTTCCCGATGCCGCCGATGCCTTTGCGCAGGCCGCGATCGCCTTCCTCCGCGCGGATGTCAAACGACTCTCGGTCGAGTGCGCCGCCACGGCGGCAGCACTGGCGGACGAATGCGACCGGATGTTGTCTCCTGCTCTTGCGGAGGCCGCACATCCACTGCCGCTCACGATTCGGGAACGTGAGATCGCATCGATGGTGGCGGCAGGGTTGTCGAACCGGCACATCGCCGACCGTCTCTTCCTGTCGGTCCGAACCGTCGAGGGACACGTCTACCGCGCGTGCATCAAACTGGGTGTCGCGGACCGTGACGAGCTCGCCCAGTTGATGAACCTCACCACACGACCAACTAAAAACGAGTAGTCGGCTACTCGTGTGCTCCCTCGCGGACCTGAGAACACTGGGGTCGGAACGGACCGTTGCCGGTGTTCGGTGTGGAGGCCGCCATGAAAGATGTCGTTGTGTTGATACCAGGGATCACTGGATCGGTTCTGGCACGAGACGGCAAGGAGGTGTGGGCGTCGACTCCAGGGGCTGCGCTGCGGGGAGTGCTCTCGCTCGGCAACAACATCAAGCGGTTGCAGCTCGACGGGGACGATCCAGAGGTCGACGATCTCGGCGACGGTGTGGTAGCGACCCGGGTGATGCCGGACTTCCATGTACTTCCGGGCTTGGATTGGAAGATCGACGGCTACACCAAGTTCCGCGTTGATTTGGTGCGCCGGTTCGGGGTGGTACCGGGCGAGAATTACTTCGAGCTTCCGTATGACTGGCGACGTGACAATCGGGTGGCAGCCCGCAAGCTGGCGCGGCAAGCTCACGGATGGTTGACGCGCTGGCGGGAGAAGTCGGGCAATCCCGATGCACAGTTGATCCTCGTGGGTCACTCCATGGGTGGCATCGTTGCCCGCCTCTACCTCGAATTGCTCGAGGGGTGGAAGGACACCCGGACACTCATCACGTTCGGCACGCCGTACTCCGGGTCGATCAACGCGCTCGAGTTTCTCGTCAACGGATTCCGCAAAGGATGGGGCCCGTTCACCGTCGATCTCGGCAACCTCATTGGTTCCTTCACCTCCGCCTATCAGCTGCTGCCGTCCTATCGATGTCTCGAAGGCCCGAATGCGTCGTGGTCGAACCTGGACGACAAGATGGACGACTGGACGGGGACCGGGCTGGACGCCGCCCGCATGAAGGACGCGGTGACGCTGCACCGGCAGCTGCGCACTCAGGTGCAGGAGCGACTCGAAGCAGACAGGGACGAGGGCTACGACATCCGTCCCATCATCGGCGACTTCCAGCGCACACACTGGGCTGCCCGGTTGATGGACGGAAAGATCGTATCGCTGCCCGTGCGCGGACCGGGCGAAAGCGGCGGCGACGGCACAGTGCCGAAATTGTCGGCGACCCCACCCGAACTTATGAAGGGGTGGAAGAACGCCGCCTTCTTCAGCCAGAAACATGCCTCGCTGCAGAACGACGACCCGGTGCTCGACCACGTCGGCGGGGTATTGAGCATTGCAGTGATCACCCCGCCGAACGTATTTCCTGCGGTGAGCGAATCGGTGTCGCTCGAAGTCGACGACGTGACGACCGCCGAACCACTGGTGATCCGTGCGCGGACCGACGACCCAGGCGCCGAACTCGTCGCACATGTCGAGCCGGCCATCGGCGGGCCGGTCCGGGAATATCGGCTCTCGACGTCAGCCGACGGTTGGCAGCAGGCAACTGTCGAGGACCTCGCAGCTCAGGACTACCGCATCACGGTCAGTGCCCCGGGAGTGCATCCCGTCACGGACCTGGTGAGCGTTGTCGACTTGGACGAGGTAGCACGGACAGCGGATATGTAGGAGCTGGAAAGCATGATTCCGCTATCGAGGCGCAGTTTCGAAGAGCTGGAAATCAGTGTCCTTGAAGCCGGGGACCACGTGTGGCTCTCGGCGAGATCCCCGCAGGGTTCGGTATTCGCGGTGAAACGGCCCCTGCCCGAGTGGAAGCTACCCCGCGATGTCACCGGCAGGCCGGTGGACGAACCAGGTGAATGGCTCACCGATGCTGTCCGGCACGCTCGCCCGGACGCCGGCCCCGAAGCGCTCGAGGTGGGGAAGGTGCTGACGGACCTGGTGTTCGGTGTGCCGGAGATCGTCACGCTTCTGCAGCAGACACGTGGCACGGCAGGGACCGCGGGGTACCAGTTGCTCATTCGGATACTGGCGGCGCCGAACCGGATCGCCGCATGGCCGTGGGAGTTGTTACTGGACCCCCAGCGCCCTGAACGGTTTCTGTCCATGGCGCGGGATGTCCACGTGGTGCGGTCGGGACGATCGCGCACCTACCCGATCCGGCAAGCGCCGATCGATCCACCACTCAATCTGTTGCTGGTCATGTCGAGTCCGCTTCGATCGGGCCCGGACGAGTCCGAGGCACCGTTCGACCTCTATGCTGAAAAGCGCAGTTTGCTGACGGAGTTGCAGCCGATGGTCGATCGAGGCCTGTTGCGTGTGGTGGTGGAGGATCGCCCCTCGGTCGAGCGTCTGCGCACTCGTATGGGGATGCAACGCCGCGGCTTTCATCTGTTCCACTACCTCGGGCATGCCAATCCTTACGGACTCAAGCTGGAACGCCGAAACGGTCGTGGAACACTTCTGCCGAGCCAAGAATTCGCCCTTTTGCTACAACAGCTTCCGGATCTCCGACTCGCTGTTTTCGCGGGATGTGAGACGGCACGCGCGCCGGGTGTCTCGGCGGCGGACGAAACGTGGCCGGGCCAGCTGTCTTCGGCGGACTACTGCGTGCGGGACGCGTGTCCGATGGTAATCGGCATGCAAGCCGTGCTGCCCTTCGGGACCGAGCGACTCTTCACCCGCTTCTTCTATCAGGGACTTACCGCCGGGCAATCCGTCGCCGAGGCACTGCGTTTGGCGCGTCTCGCGATCAACGGCGACGAGAACAGCGGTGACCCTCTGCTGAACTGGGCCGTGCCCTGCCTATTCGTCGGCGGAAGCGATCCCGGTGCGGTCCTCGACCCAGACGCGAAGGCTCGGCCGCGGCCCGCACAGCGCAAGGTCAGTCGCCACCTGGGCGTACGTCAAGGTGAACTGCGCTTCATCTCCCGGCTCACCGAGTTGCGTGAGGCCGTGGACGTGTTGTCCGGGAACACTTCGGCGCGGCTTCTGCAGGTGGTCGGCATGCCGGCGACTGGGAAGACCTCACTTCTCGACCGGGTACTCGAGGAACTCGATCCGGACATCGCGCAGCTCTTCATCAGCGCCAAGCGTCTCCTCGCGGAACCCGACCCGGTCCGCGAACTGGCCTGCCTCGTCAAGGAACTGATCGACGGCAAAGGGCTTCGAGCGGTGTCGGCGGGTAGGTTCAGCGCCGACGACTGGTGGGAACGGTTGATCGGGGACCTCGGGGCCGTGCCGGCCGCGATCGTGATCGACGATGCGGACGTGCTCGCAGGCGATTCCGCCGGCGCATCTGACCTCTTGAACGCACTCGTCACCCTCACCGGACGACGCGGCCGCGCACGGTTGGCGGTGGCCAGCACAAGCGATCTCGATCAACTGACGCAGTCGCTGCGACCGTCCGAAGTGCGCACGATTCGCCTCGAGGCACTCTCCTGGCCCGAGGTGTGGCAATGGATCCGCCGCAATCTGCCGACACTCACTCGCTTCTCCGAGACGGAACTGTCGAAACTGTACGGCCAACTGCGCCACCTCGAACTGTGGGAACAACTGGCCGATCTGGTTGGCCAGAGCAATTCGTTCGATGCGGACGATCTGCCGGTCCTCGTCAAGCAAGTCGCGGTTCCACCCGGGAAGGTTCCTACGGCAGCGGCGATCGGCAGCGACTTCTTCGGGACGTCGACCGAACTCGAATCCGACGTAGAACGACTGTCACCCGCGACTCCGGTGATGCGCCCATTGCAGCTGGCGGTCGCCGGGCCGTTCACTGCCCGGCGCCGTCAGGAGGTCGCCGTCGCGCTCACCCAGTGTGCCATCAACCAGGGGGTACCCGGGCGGGTCGTCGCCGGTGAAACAGGAGTCGATGAATCTGCTCTTGCCGAACTGCTGTCACACGAATTGGCGTTTACGAACGGCGAGCCGTCGGAGCGCGAAGTCTGTCTGTGGTTGGAAGAGGCGGGGCGAGCGGGAGCCGACATCATCGTCCTCGACTACGGGAACGCGGAGCCGACCGACACCCAGAACACGATCATCGCCGATCTGGTCAGAGAGGGTCGACTGGTGATCGCATCAGGTGATCACTCGGACGAACCCAGCTTCCCTGCGTGGAGCACCGACGCACTTGCGGTCGGTGCGGTCGAGGATGACGGCTCCCTCACCCACGAGACGCCGTACTTCTCCCGAGAGGGCAAGCCGGACATCTACGCGCCGAGAACCATCTCCGGGACCACCTGCGAAGAGATTGTCGATGAACCGGAAATGGAGGGGACGACCTTCGCCGCGCTGTACGTGGCTGCCGCTGCCATGCTGGTGTGGGCCACCGACCGGAATCTGACGGCCTCCGAGGTCCGTGCGCTGCTGCTGGACACGGCAGTCCCGATACCGGCGGGGCGTGGTGAGTCCGCAAAGCGGCTGGACATGGAAGCTGCACTGGATCGAGCCCGCCGCAGGCTCATCGTCGGCGCGCTGGGGTCGGAGGCGCTCGAACTCGGGCAACTACTCGCCGAAACGCCGATCCGCCCAGAATTGGCGGTACCGATCCTCGACGCCCTCGTGGCCGAGGGCGGTGCCGTCCGCAAGGTGGTCCGCAACGGTGTCGAGCAGTTCGAGCGTAGCGATTCCGCGGTGACGCCGAAATATGAGTAGCGGACCACTCATGACTGCCGTGCCGCACGGGACAAGGCTGGTAGCAACCGCCCAGTACTACCCGAGGAAGAATGATGACCACCGTCAACAGTATGGGAAGACCTCGAGTTCGACTCGGTTCGCCCGCAAAGACATTCGCGACCGAGAAACAGCGGCAGGCCGAAGCGGCCGAGCGCCGCGCACGGGAGAGGGCCGCGCAGAGACGCGATCATGTGGATGCGCTTGCCGGTCGCGGTGGAATCGCGGCCGTCGAGACTCCCGAACGAATCGCCAAACGCCTGGATCGGCTCACCCGCTATTACACAGGCGAGGACGTACCGCAGGCGACCCCCACCGCAGCGTCGGGTGTCCTCGTGGAAGAGGCGCTCGACCGGGTGAGCGAGTGGGTGGATAGTGACGCCTCGGCCGATCAGGTGCTGGAAAAAATCATCAACACCTCCGATTTCGTGGGAGTGCGCTATCTCGATGCCGGGGTGGCAGCGGCACGGTCGATCGGAAGGGTGAACATCCGCGATTCCCGGGGAAACCTGCAGGGCTACGGCACCGGCTTTCTCGTTTCGCCGACCTTGCTTCTGACGAATCACCATGTGCTGCCGAGCGCCGAAACAGCACGCAGCAGCGTAATCGAGTTCGATTATCAGGACGGTATCGACGGCAACCCGCTTCCGGTGCAGGTCTTCCCGCTGGATCCGAGCCGGTTCTTCCTCGCCAATCGGGAGCGCGACTTCGCCTTGGTGGCGGTTCGGGCACCTGCGCCGGTTCTCGCCCAGTTCGGATTCAACCGGCTGTTCGCAGCTGAGGGCAAGGCCGTCATCGGAGAGTTCGTAACCATCGTGCAGCATCCGCGCGGAGACAAGAAGCAAATTGCCTTGCGGGAGAATCGCATCGTCGATATTCCCGAACGATTCCTGCACTATTCGGCGGACACCGAACCGGGCTCCTCAGGCTCGCCGGTGTTCAACGACCAGTGGGAGGTAGTTGCGCTCCACCACGCGAGCGTACGAGCACCGCAGCACACCGAGTTCGGTGGGATCCTCAACGAGGGGGTGCGGATCAGCCGCATCATGAAGTTCGTCGCCGACCAGGACATGCCGCGGAACTGGCGCGCTCTCGTCGACGAGATCGTCAGCGCGGAGCAGGAATTAGCGACACCCTCTTCATCGCCCCGGCAAGACGTGGTGCCCAGGGAGGAAATCACCGTGCGCGTTCCGTTGGAGATTACTGTCCGCCTCGGTTCCGCCGAACCTCGCAGGGCCGCCGGCGGTGAGCCTGTTGACTCCGAAGCAATTTCGATCGACCCCGACTACAGCAACCGTCGTGGTTACGACCCGTGGTTTTTACGAGTTCATCTACCCTTGCCGGTGCCCGGCCCGCACGTCGCTTCGATTGCGTCCGAAGAGCTCCGCTACCACCACTTCAGCGTAGTCATGCACACAGAGCGGGCTCTTGCGCTGTTCACGGCTGTGAACATCGACGGCCGGCAGTCGCAGAATCCGAAGCGGGACCGTGACCGCTGGATTCTCGACCCTCGGCTCCCGGCACGCCAACAAACCGGTGAGCGTGTGTACGAGGACAACCCGCTCGACCGTGGGCACCTCGTGCGCCGACTGGACCCCGCCTGGGGCCCGAATGCGAAGACGGCAAACGACGATACGTTCCACTTCACGAACTGCACTCCGCAGCACCACGACTTCAACGCGGGCAGGACGCTGTGGCTCGGACTCGAAGATTACGTGCTGAAGAACGCCGACAACGCCGATCTTGCCGTGAGCGTCCTGACGGGTCCGGTGCTCGCCGCCGACGATCCCCGCTACCGTGGGGTGGCGCTGCCGCGTCAGTTCTGGAAGACCGTGGCGATGGCCAAGCGAGACGGCGGCCTCTCGGTTACCGGCTACCTGCTCACTCAGGCGGCACTGCTCGACGAGTTCACGGAAGGGGAGGAGTCGTTCTCCTACGGCGCGTATCGCACGTTTCAGGTTCCGGTCCGGAGGATCACCCAGTTGACCGGGCTCGACCTCGATGCCTACGTGGCGGCTGATCCACTCGAACAGGTCGAGGGCACCACTCTGCCCCGTGAATTGATCCGCCTCCAGGACCTCATCCTCTGACGTCGATGACAACTGGCTCGCGAATCGAGTACCGGACTACTCACGACGAACCCACACGGCAGGGGAGAGGATCGAACTATTCAGCGCAGTGGGGTGATTGGTCCGACATGGAGCACCCCGGCGTTGTCGCGGACCGCAGTTCCATCTCACTGGTGAGGAAATCATGAATCGCTACCATCCGTTGGCCCCCGGAACCTACACCGGCGTGAGCAGCGGCTACCGAACCCCGGACCGGCCGGATCATCGCGGCGTCGATATCGCCGCGAACAACGGCACGCCCATCTATGCACCGACAGACGGCACCATCGCCCATGTGGGAATCGACGACGACCCTCAGGGCTACGGCTCCTGGCTGGTGATCGACTCCCAGAATCAATGGGGTTTGGATTTCACGTTCGGCCACACGCCGCCATCGTCGTTCATCAACCCACACACTGGGGAACAGTGGAAGTTCGGCGATCCAGTGCACGCGGGTGAGCAGATAGCCGTGGTCGGCTCGGAGGGTGGTTCGAGCGGCCCTCATCTGCATTTCGAGACATTCGGTGCGCCAGGCCGCTTCGGCGGACCCGATCTGGATCCCGACTCGACATGGCTGAAGGAAGCCAAAGATCCGCGTCAGGCGCCGAAGGACAACGGACACACCTCATTGGTAGGCAAGCTCCTGGTCGACTTCTCCGCTGGTGTTCCCACAGCTGCTCAGATCCAGTCGGGCGGATTCGCCGGTGCCATTCGGTACATCTCCGACCCGAGGGCGGGATGGATGCTCGGCAAACCGCTGCGGAGGGAGGAGGCCGACGCCCTGCGCGCACGCGGTATGGTCGTCGTCTCCAACTTCCAATTCGGCAAATCCGACTGGCTCGGTGGAGCGGAGCAGGGTCGACGGGATGCTGAGCGGGGGATACAGATTCACCGTGAGGCCGGTGGCCCCGAGACGGCGGCAATCTATGTGTCGGTGGATGCGTCGCCCAGCGAGGAACAGTGGAATACGCTGGTTCGCCCTTACCTGCTCGCGTGGCAGGAACGGCTCGGCAAGACCAGGATGGGTGTCTACTGCAACTACCCGACCATCGAGTGGGCGCTCCGCGACGGCATCGGCACCTATTTCTGGATGCACAATTGGGGCAGCAACGGTCGCGTCCACCCCGCGGCGCACCTGCACCAATTCGAGATCGACAAGCAGAAGGTGGGAGGCGTCGGCATCGACCGGAACCGTATCCTCAAAGAGCAATTCGGCCAGTGGGACGGTGTCGCCGCAGACGTTCCGACCCCGGTCGTCGAACCAGCGCAACCGCAGCCGGTCACGTCGCCCACTGGATACCCGATCACGTGGTACGGAGGCCCAGGGTACGACACCGGTCACGGCGCATATCTGCGGATCTATCTGCACACCACCGAGAACCAGGACTGGGTGGCCCGCGCCGAGAATGTTGCCAACTACCAGGCCGGAGCGCAGAACGGCAGCTACCACTACCTGATCGACGACCACCACATCATCAACACCGTCAGCACCAAGAACACCGCTTGGGGCGTGCTCAGCGACAACCGTGTCAGCGTCCAGATCGCGATGGTGGGCACTTCGGGAAGCACTGAAACCTGGAGTGGCGGTAATCCGAACCGCGAGGAACGCCCCAAGTCGCGCGAGCAGTGGCTCGCTCACACGAAGATGCTCGACATGGTGGCTTTCGTCATCGCCAAGGTCGCCACGGAGTACGACATTCCGATCGAGCGCGTCGACATCGGCGGGGTGGGCCACAACCGCAGGGGAGTGAGCAGCCACAACAACTACACGTACGGTTCGCGCGTTCTCAAAGGTTTCAAGGATGGAACGCACTGGGACGTCCCCGACACCTTTCCCTATGACGTCGTGCTGACCGCGGCGAAGCGGTACGCGGGACTACCCGAAGATCCCGATCGCTTTCCGCTACCGCCCGGTCACTACTGGGGGCCGCTGGACGGGCCCACCGAATCGTGGTCGAACACCTTCGGCAACGAACCGCAGTCCTCGAAAGACGGCCTGAAGCGCTGGCAGCAGACCATCGGGATTCCCGGCACCAGCCTTTTCGACAAGGCCACCAAAGATGTTGCGACGCGAATGCAGCAGCTGTGGGGATGGCCGGTCACGGGGAACGTCTATGAGGGTGAATGGAACGAAGTCATCCATAACGGGTGGCGGTTGCCGGCACCGGAACCACCCCGGCCGGCGGTACCGATCGAGGCCGGGCCCAACGTGCACCACTCCAAGAAGATCAAGGAGGTGACGGGTCCCGGGCTGACCGACAGGTTCGGCATGGCCGCAACCGATCTCGGCGTGATGGCACGCACACCGTCGGGACGAATGCTGGCAATATTCGGCGACACCTTCCGTGGACCCCGAGTAGGTGACGGTGACTGGCGTTCGCCGGTAGCGCTGTTCTCCGACACCAAGAAGCTCGACGAGGGAATCGTGTGGAGTGAGGCCGCCGGCGGCGATCCCCGATATGCGCGACAGCTCTGGGACTACCAACACGACAATCCGTTCTTCTCGACAGTTCTCCCGTCCGACGTCGTCACCATCGGTGACACGATGTACCTGCATGCCATGGTCAACAAGGGCCTCGGCAACGTCGTCTGGACCGAAATCTGGAAGTCGACCGACGACGGACACACGTGGCAGCACACCGGGGCGAAATTCGATGCGGGGATCCACCGCGGACTTGCCCAGCTCTGGACGTGGGATGCTCCCGGGGACGGATGGGTCTACGTGTTCTCCACCGGCTTCCAGCGCGACAAACCGCTGATCCTCCGGCGTGTGCGCGAGGACAGGATCACCGACCGGAATGCGTACGAGGGGTGGGGTTGGAAGGACGGCGCGTGGCGCTGGGGCAACGAGCCGACCCCGGTGCTGGAGCGAGCGCACTCAGCCGCCAAGTTCGGTGAAATGTGTCTGCGGGCAATCCAGGGAAAGTGGGTACTCGTCACGTTCGACAGCTCCGACGCGGGCGGCTACGACATCGACGTGCGTGTGTTCTCCAAGATCACCGACAACCTCTACGAGGCACACAAGAGCACAGCCTTGCGCGGGGTCGGCTGGGGACAGGAGGGAGACGATGCGGTGGCCCAACTCTACGGTCCGTCGATCGTCCCCGGATCGAAGTTGGACGGCGGGTTCCATATCTTCGTGAGTCAGTGGAAGACGGAGGGCCCCGACAAGGGATGGCCGTACAGGGTGCTGCAGTTCAAGATCCCCGTGTCGAGCCCCGGGTTCCGTGACGACGGGGGCGTCAACCCTCACGACGGCCGGTAGCGCGTTGCCTCCCGATCTGCGGATCGGGAGGCAACCCACCTCCTTCCCCCGCGCTTCTGCCGCACCTAGACTGTGTTTCATGGTTCTGACGTGGCCATCCATCCCGCGGGGGCCCGAGATCAGCGCCCTCGCGCGGGATTCGACGCGCGGTATCGTCATCGTCGGCGCGGTTGGGGTGGGAAAAACCAGCTTGGCGCAGAAGATCGTGTGCGAGCGTGACTGCGAGGCAGTCTGGGTCGTCGGGGCGGACTCGTTGCGCGGCGTCCCGCTGGGCGCATTCGCTTCGGTGGTGAATATCGGTGCGGCACCGGATCCCGACACCGCACTCACGAGCGCTGTGATCGCACTCCGGGGATGCACGGCAACCCTTGTCGTCGACGATGCGGACCGGCTCGATCCGCTGTCCACCACTCTGCTCCGATGTCTGATCGACGATGGGAGTGTTCGACTCGTCGTGACGCTCGGCGGCCGTGGATCACGCCCGAGTACCGCGCTTCTCCCCGACGCCGTCCTGCATCGAGTCGAACTCGACGCGTTCACTTGTGACGAAGCGGTGCGGGTGATCGAAACTGCTCTCGGCGGGCCGATGGACGACGTCGGCGCGCAATGGTTGTGGAATATGTCGGAGGGGAACCCGCTCTACCTACGGCATCTCGTCGAAGGGTCATGGAAGTCCGGCCTGTTCGAGCGATCCGACGGCGTGTGGAGGTTGCGATCGCGGCCCGTTGTCAGCACGGAGTTGGCATCGCTGCTCGGGTCGCGGTTGCGGAACGTGCCTCCCGACGTGCTCGACGCGCTTCAGCTGGTGGCTCTGGAAGAGGGCATCCACGTCGACGTCCTCCAGCGCGCCACGTCACCTGACGCCGTCGCTGCCGCACATTGCAGCGGACTTCTGCGGTTTCGCTCCGAGGGCCTGGGCTGCGCCGCGACACTCAGCCATCCGATCCTGGGGGAAGTGCTGCGTGAGCAGACGGGCGTGCTGGCCGCCCGCGTACTGCGAGGACGGATTGTGCGCGCCCACCTTGCAAGTGATTCGCCGGGCGACACGTTGCGGCTGGCGACGCTCGCGCTCGACAGTGACGGCGAGATCGATGTCGCTCGAACGGTCGAGGCGGCCGAATCCGCGCTCGACCTGTGTGAGTATGCGCTCGCCGAGCGCCTCGCCCAGGCGGCCCTGTCCCGAGGAGGCGGAATCAGAGCGGCCATGGTCGCGGCACGGGCGATGACGTGGCAAGGACGGGTGAACGATGCCGACACGCTGCTCGCGGCCGTTGATCCTGCGGAGATGTCCGAGGCGGAATCGCTCACCTGGGGGATGTGGCGTGCCACGGCCTTGTTTTTCGCGGACCGTGAGGCCGCCGCGCGGGAGAAGCTGGCCGACATGCGTGCTCGCGTGACGGGCCGCCACGGACGGGACGTCGTCACATCCGTGGAGTTGACCTTCGACTTCTTCGCCAAGGACGTGCCGCGATCGCTCGAATTGACTCGCGACCTATTCGGGCCCGGCGAAGGGACGCCGCCGGCTTTGGCGCTCGCAGCGTCCATCGGTGGCGCAGCGCTGGCGCGAGCGGGTAGCACAGATCAGGTCCGAGGTGTCACCACGCGTGGTGCGGAGGCGGCAAAAGAGGTGGGATTCATGCTCGGGCACATGCAGATCGGTGTTGCCGAGGTCTTCGCCGCCACCGTATCGGGACAGCTCGACACCCTCGATTCGGTGCTCGAACGCTACGTGCCCACCCACCAAGGCAGAGCAAACTGGGTGGTCGACATGTACATTCGCGGGCTTGCTCATCTCGCAGTGGGTCGTGCGGCCGACGCAGAGGATCAGTTCCGGCGCGGTCGGGCCGCGGCGTTGGACGGGGGACCCCCGATCTGGCTGACGTTGAGTGTAATCGGACTGTGTCAAGCTCTGGGCATGCAGGAGCGGACCGATGATGCCACCGAAGCGCTTGCTGCTGCGGAGTCGTCGTTCGGTGCCCACATGGCGTCGTTCGAACCCGATCTGTTGCTCGCACGCGCCTGGATGCTGGCGGCGCGTGGCGAGCATCGTGAGGCAATCGCGGCCGCACGCAAGGCTGCGAGGCGGGCTCACGCCGGGTCGATGTTCGGTGTCGAGACGGTGGCGTTGCATACCTCGGTCCGATTCGGAGACCGATCCGCCACGGGCCGACTGCGGGCACTGACCCATTCGGTGGACGGTCCCTTGGTGCGCGTGGCTGCTGCTCAGGCACACAGCTTCGGTGTGCGGGACGGTCACGGATTAGACCGCGTCGCAACGGAGTTCGAAAGGATGCACGCCTACCTACTCGCAGCTGATGCGGCCGCGCAGGCTGCAATCGTACATCGGCGGCATGGTGACGATGCCAGTCGGCAGTTGTCGACGGCAGCAGCCCGTAGACTCGCCGGCCTGTGCCCCGGTGCGAAGACACCCGCGTTACGTGCTCTCGATAGTCCTACGTGGCTGACACCTCGTGAAGTCGGCATCGCCGCGCTCGTCGTGATCGGTATGACCAACCGGGAGATCGCCCAACGATTGACGTTGTCGGTACGCACCGTCGAAGGTCACGTGTATCGGATGTCCACAAAACTCGACGTCGACAATCGGAAATCCTTGGTGTGCAGGCTCATGATCGACCCCGACGCCTAGCGGCAGGTCCCCATCGCGACAGTCTCGGCCATCTCTTCTCGATCGCGGACATCGAGTTTCATCAGCACGTGGTAGACGTGTCCCTCGACTGTGCGTGCAGATACACCCAGTCGTTGAGCGATTTCCTTGTTCGTGAGCTCGCCGGCTGCAAGTGCAGCGACGGCCCTTTCACGGGGTGTCAGCGGTAGCGGGGCCGCCGATGCGAATATCGCGGGGGTCCAGGCGTCGTCACACTTCTGCGCCAGTGCGTACGCCCGCGTGGAGGAGCGGAGTTCGTCGCGGCGATTACCGGCATGACGGTATGCCCCCGCAGCGTGTGCGTAGGCGTCCGCAGCCAGAAGAGAGGCACCCAGGGATTCGAATTCCCCGGCAGCAGCGACCAATCGATCACCGTCAGAGTCGGCGAGAGCGGACGCGTGGACCACCATCGGGCCGATCAGCAGCCCGTCGACGGCAGTCGAGAGGGCGTGCAGCTGAACGGCCGAAGCGCTGTCCCCGAACCGGACGGCCGTATGCGCTGCCTCCGCGGCAACGGCGAGAAGACCCGCCTCCTCCGCTTCGGCGGCAGCACCACGTGCCAAGCCGATCGCGCGGCCGAGGTTACCGGAAGCGGCCGAGATCCAGGCTCGCGAGATCTCAACGTCGGATCGGTAGAGATGTCGGTGTTCGCCCAAGGACGTCTCGGCCTGCTCGAACGCGCACACCGCCTCCGGGGTCCGTCCCGTGACAGTAAGGACCCGGGTCAGGAGAAGGTTGGTGACGACGCGTCGCTCGGGACTGGATGTGTGAAGGACCGCTGCGGCCTCCGTCAATCTCTTGTGTGCGTCACCGATTCGCCCCCGGGCCAAGTCGAGTTTCCCGACCAGCGCGTTGATGCCGAACCAAGCGGCGTCGTGGTGTCGCGCCAGCTCGAGGCAGCGGGCGGCAACCAGTTCTGCCTCAGCGAATCGACCTGTGTAGATGAGAGCCGTGATATGACCATGGCCGATGGAGAACCGCAGCACAGCTGTGTCGGGTTGAGTGAGGGGGAGCGATTCATCGGCCAGGGAGGCCGCCTCGTCTCCGTGTCCCATCATCGCGAGACCCATGCAGCTCGCGCTCGCCGCCCACATTTTCGCGGCTGACGGAGCGTTCGGAGAGTGGCGAACCCGAGCTGCGGCCTCCGTTGCTGAGACCACCCGGCCGGCCGAGACGTCGATGGCCGCGCGCGCCGCCTCCACACAGTGGCGTCCTGCTGGACTGGCGACATGTGCGTAGGCAGTTCTCAGGATCCTGTATGCGCTGGGGAGCGCGTCGAGGTTCCAGAACAGGTTTCCCGCCCTCAGCACTGCCCACCGGGTGTAGTCGGATTCCGGCCTGTTCACCGGATCGAGTGAGGCCAGCATTTGTTCCGCCTCGCCGCCTCGGTCCGTCCACGCCAGTGCGCCTGCGCGAAGGAGTTGAGCCCGGAAGCCGGCGCCCTCGGCCGAGGCTGCGCGAGCGAGTTCTTCTGCGCTCGCGAAGGAGCAGAGCGCAGTCGCGTCCGCGGCAGCCGCGGTGAGCGACTGCGGACTTCGATGATGGTCGGTACCGATGGAGAGTTCAGCAGCCCGAATGCGTGTGAGCGGTTCCCTGGCGTCCGCGCCGAGTAGGGCTGCGAGTTCCCCACGGATGCGGCGACCCTCCGCACCATCAACCTGCTGCCGCACAAGCTCCCCGAGGAAGGGGTGCGCCAGTCGCGCCACAACAATCCCGCCCTCTGTGCCGAAACGGACCAATCCGGTGCATTCGACCGCCAGCATCGAATCTGTGCTGGTCAGCGTCTCGAGAACTGCCACGTCGAGAGGTTCACCGAAGGCTACTACCGCCAGAGCTCGCTTGGCGGCCGCCGGTGCTGCTGCACACCGGTGACGCAGATGCAGTGCACATTCCTCGGTGATGGTGGGCTCGCCGCGCAGCTGCCAGATACCGTTGCAGCAGATCAGCCTGCCGTCGGCCAACGAACCCTCCACCAGGTGACGGAGAAAGCGGGGAATTCCCTGCGATGCCGCCGCGATCCGCGCCGAAGTCTTGCTGTCCACAGGGCCGCCGAGTGTGGCGATCAGGACGGTGTCGATCTCGTTACGGCCGAAGCAATCGAGGGTGACTCGGGAGAATCCGCGGTCCTTCCAGAGTGCCGAAATTGCCTCGGGGACCGGAACTCCCGTCTGGAGCGCGACTACCAGTGAGAGGGTGTGAGTGGTGGCGATCTGGTTCAGAATGGCGGCCGAGAGCGGGTCGAGCAGGTGGGCATCATCCACCACGATGGTCCCGTCCCTATTTTCATCTGTGACCGTCCGGCAGATTTTCGACAAGGTCACTGCCACATCCCAGGGGTCGGGGCTGTCGATCACGCGAGCGAAGGCCCCGAACGGAGTGCTACTCGTAGCCGCGTTGCCGGCCAGCCAGGTTGTCGGTCCAACACGAGACGTTAGAAATCCCGACAAAAGTGTCGTCTTTCCCGCGCCCGAGACACCGTCGACGATCACTCCCCGGGGGCCGGTGGCGCAGCCTATGGCCTCGGCGATCGCTTGTGCCTCCGCGCGCCTCTCGATCACCGGCCACGGCTGGTGCATACCAACGAGCCTAGTCGGTTTGTTTCCAGTCCGAAACTGGGCCGACCTCTGTGGAAGCCGGATCCGACGCAGCACACTCACGTGAAAGTGATGGCGAGAAATGCGGAGATGTAGGCAAGCCCGAAGAGAATCGGGATCCACTGCTCGATATGGGACAGGGGCCAGTACCGGGACCGGTCGTTCCCCTCACCCAAGGCCCACCATTCAGCACGCCAGAACGGCGAGGCCGGAAGGCGTTCCTCGAGGGCGCCGACGACCTGATATTTCGCACTGTTCAGGAGGCGGTAACTCCGAACCAGATAGAACCAGGCGAAACACTGACCGAGCACCGCGATCAGCGGGATCACCAGCCACCACGTCCTGTCCGGAAGTGAGATTTTTCCGAAGGCCGCCACGAGGGCGAAGATGCCGGTGTTGAGGCTCAGGAAAAACGAGTTGGTCAAGCCTCGTCGGGCGCTGATCCGGTCGGCCATCTCTACGTAGATCCGGTATTGATCGAGCACCGCGCTCTCATAGGGGATGGCGCGGCCATGAGATCCCGTCTTGCCTTGCGGGTCGTTCCAGAGTCGGTGGCACAGCTCGGATCGATGATCGTCGGCGTGCATCGTCTACCTCCTACCGGCATCGGCCGGATTGTGTGCGCCATCAGTTCCCGGTTGGGGTGTCGTCGGCGGGAATCGGAAGTCCGGGGCAGACTTCGACATAGTCGATGTCGGGGGAAACCCATTCGCGCCATTGCCGGTGGCTCATATTCGTGGTGAGCTTGGCGCATAGAGTGGCTGCCCAGTCTGCCGGTCTGATAGCCCATCGCCAGATTTTTCCATCGATACCGCCGGAGACAACCCACCGCCCGTCCGGGCTGAAAGCCAGACTGCGCACCATGTCTGTGTGTTCGCTCATGGGTGGGCCGATCGGCATGCGGGTGTCCGTGTCCCACAGTCGTACCGAGCGGTCGTAACCCGCGTAGGCGATGCGGCGGCTGTCTGGCGCGAACGCCACACTTGCAAGCGGACCCCCCTGTCCGTTCAGAGGTTCGCCGACCGGTTGCCGCGTATCGGGGTCCCACAGCCGGATGGTGCCGTCGATACCGCTGGAGGCGATTCGCTGCCCATCCGGGGCGAATCTCACCGTCGTGACCTCACCCTGGTGTCCGGTCATCGGTTCGCCGACACGTTGGCGGGTGTCGGGGTCCCACAGTCGAATCGTGCCGTCGTTGCCTCCGGAGGCGATCTGCCGCCCGTTCGGGGCGAACGCCACGCTCACCACTGCATCCTGGTGTCCGGTCATCGGTTCGCCGATGGGTTGGCGGGTGTCGGCGTCCCACAGTCGGATGGTGCCGTCGCTGCCGCCGGAGGCGATGCGCCACCCGTTCGGCGCGAACGCCACACTGATTACATGGCCCTGGTGTCCGGTCATCGGCTCGCCGATAGGTTGGCGGGTGTCCGCGTCCCACAGTTGCACGGTACCCGACTGGGCAGTCGTGCCATCCGACGCTGGGGCGAAGGTGCCAGAGACGATACGCCGCCCGTCCGGGGAGAACGCCACGCTCATCACCACGCCTTGTTCGGCCGTCAGTTCCCCGATCGGCGAACCGGTATCCGCGTCCCACAGCTGCAGGGTGCCGTCAGCACCTGCGGAGACGAAGCGGCGCCCGTCCGGGGCGAAGGCCACGCTCATCACCCGACCCTGGCCGGCTGAACCGATCTCGACATCCCATACCCGTACAGTGCCTTCGTCGCCGCCACCGGAGATGACCCGTCGGCCGTCGGAGCTGAAGGCCACCGAGACGACCCAACCCTCGTGTCCCGTCAAGGGTTTTCCGAGCGGAGCTCCGGTGTCGGCATCCCACTGCCGTACGGTGCCGTCGGCACCGCCTGAGACGATCCGTGCCTCGTCGGGAGCGAATGCCACACTCGCCACTGCACCCGCGTGTCCGGTCATGGGCTCGCCTATGGGTGCTCCGGTGTCGGCGTCCCACAGCCGGACGGTGCCGTCGGCACCGCCGGAGGCGACATGCTGCCCGTCCGGGGCGAATGCCACGCTCACGACCATGCCGTCATGCTCAGTCATGGGCGAGCCGAGCGGTGCACCGGTGTCTGTATCCCACACCCGGACGGCGCCGTGGACGGGTCCGCCCGAGCCGACGACGAGGCGTCGCCCGTCTCGGGCGAATGCCACGCTCCCAACCGCACCGTCATGCTCGGTCATGGGTGCGCTGAGCGGTGCTCCGGTGTTCGCGTCCCATACCTGAACTACGCCGCGATTGACCAAGCCGCTCGAAGTCATTTCAGTCGAGCCAGTGGCGATCCGCCTTCCGTCCGGACTGAACTCGAGGCTCGTCACCTCGCCCCGGTCCACGGTCATTGGCGCGCCGAGTGGTGCTCCACTGTCCGCGTCCCACACCCGCACCGTCGTGGCGCCACTAGATGCGATACGCCTCCCGTCCGGACTGAACATCACGATGGTCACCTCGCCCTGGTCTCCGGTCATGGGCGGGTCGATCGGCTTGCCGGTGTCGGCTTCCCACAGCCGTACGGTGCCGTCGACACCGCCGGTGACGATGCGCCGCTCGTCCGGTGAAAGCGCAATGTCCTTCACATCCGTTGTTGTGGTCTCGGCGATCTCGAGCAGCTCGTTCCGCGCGAGCACGGCGTCGAGCAGGGCGGCATCCTCAGGTTCGGAGCCGATCGACTGCGCGGCCAGTATCTGTTTCAGCGCGCGTGCGTCACCGCCGGGTCGGGCGCCGGCGAGCATGGACTGGCCTTCCGAGACCAGCCGCACGGCTATCGCCTGGTTCCGCTGGCGTATCGACTCCTGCCGTTGCACGAATGCGAGCGTCGCCGCGACGATCGCGAGGACAGTCAACAACACCAGGCCGGTGATGGCGGCTCGCCGTAGTCGCCGAAAGCGTCGTTGTTCGCGTAAATCCTCACCGGCCAGAGCGTATTTGGGCTTGCCATGGATGGGAGCGGCCAGATCGGTAATCTTCTCCCTGAACATCGGTGACGCGGGATCCCACGGCGCGTCCTCGGTGACGTCGACATAAAAGGGCTCAGCGGACAGAATTCCCGGCTGGGTCAGGACCGGCAGGGCCACATCGGACCGGTCCGGATCGAACCGTCCAGATGCCTCGTCCCAGGTCAGATGCCCGCCGGTAACGACGAACAACAGCCGGTCCGGTCCATGCCGCTCGAGCCAGTGGGTGACCTCCTTGTTCACCCAGCCCGACGCGACCGAATGGGGCGACAGCACCACGATCAGGTACCGGGCGCGGCCCATCGCCTCGGTCACCCTGCCCCACAGGTCGGGACTGGCGATCAGATCGGTGGCATCGCGAAATACCCGCAACGCGTGCAGCTGGCCCATTCGACGGCCGATGCGGTGCAGACCCTTCTGGATGCCGGCGGCGACCGGCCGATCATCGTGGGCGTAGGAGATGAAGGCGTCGTATTCGAACCGCTCTTCCTCTCCGCGGGCCTGCTGCTGCCGCGGAGCCTGCGCAGCCTGAGCACACATGGGTAATTCCTCCGCTCTCGAGCCGGTGCCGAGTCACGTGGACGGCACTATTCGAGCCTGGCGTAAACGAGCCCGGATATCGCGAGTAGTCGACTACTCGGCTTTCGCGGCGAGCTTGTCGATGGTGGGTTTCGCAAGGTCGTGACCAGCGGGATCTGGATCGGCGCAGTTGCGGTGCCCTGAATCCACAGTGGGGAGTGAGAACCCACCGCATTCATCCTCGGCGGCGTTTGGCGCGGGCGGCGAATTCGTCGAGGACGCGGACGACGTCCTCGGCTTGCCAGATCCGGTTTCGTCGTCCGTCGGTGATTTGGGTGAGGATTTCGGCGGCACTTCGTCTGGATCGTGGATCGATCGCGATGGCCGCCACGGAGCGAACGCTGCGGACAAGGCACGGTCCAACCCCGCGACCCGGACGGACTCGCGCAGCAGCAGCGCTCCCGACGACAAGATCAACGACTCGCGGCCGCGGTCGAGAACCAGACTCGGATAGCGGTTAGTCTTCCCCTGCCGAGCTCCTCTCTGAGTGGCAAACCTTGACCGTCGACAAGTCAAGAATCCACTACCAGGCAGGCACTTCCGTGATTTACACGCCCTCACCCGGTGTAGGACGAAATCCCGAGGTTGAGGGGCCTGCCGGGGGTCAGCGCGCAGCGATGCTCGCTCATCGCGCGTATCTGCGACGTGACTCGTCTGGACTCAGATCGCAGAACCACGCCTGCTAGGGCCACGTAGTCGACCCTCGTTGCGAAGCCTGAAACACCGCGCGGAAATAGTCGTCGCGCAGACGATGAAGCGCCTATGTGACGCTGCGCTCAGAGTAGGCAGATTGCGATTAGGGCTGCTAAGTTTTTCTATATGCGGAGTGAGCGCTCCGGTTGTGGTAGGGAGAATCTATGGAAACCGCTTCACGGCGGGCGCATTATCAGCTGACATTTGCGGTGCTGACTGTTGGTGTCGGTGCCTTTGCCCTGCTGCAGTCGCTGGTGATCCCGGTGCTGCCCACGCTCGAGGCGGCGCTGGGTACGACACAGGCCGACATCACGTGGGTGTTGACTGCCTACCTGTTGTCGGCGTCGATCTTCACTCCGGTGATGGGACGCCTCGGTGACATGCACGGCAAGAAGCGGGTGTTCGTGGTGGCCCTTGTTTCGCTGGCGGTGGGGTCAGTGCTGGCAGCCCTCGCCTCGTCGCTGTCGGTGATGATCGCCGCGCGGGTGATCCAGGGGATCGGTGGCGGGGTGTTGCCGTTGGCCTTCGGGATCATTCGTGACGAGTTCCCGGAGGAGAAGGTGGTGGGAGCGGTGGGCATGATCGCCGCGCTCACCGCTGTCGGCGCCGGTCTCGGCATCGTCCTCGCCGGTCCGATAGTGGCCGTGCTGGGTTATCACTGGCTTTTCTGGATTCCGCTGATCATGGTCGTGCTGGCGGGGTTGGCCGCGCAGATCCTGGTTCCCGAGTCGCGTGTTCGCACTGCCGGGAAGATCAACTGGCTCACCGCGCTGTTGCTGTCGGGGTGGCTGGTCGCGTTGTTGCTCGGGGTGAGTCAGGCGCCCGGGTGGGGGTGGGGTTCTCCGATCGTCGTCGGGCTGCTGGTGGCTGCCGCGGTGATCGTGGCGGTCTGGGTGACGGTGGAATCGCGGTCGGCGAATCCGCTGATCGACATGACGATGATGCGGATCCGCAGCGTCTGGGCCGCCAACCTGTTGGCGCTGCTGATGGGGGTCGGCATGTACGCCGCGTTCGGCTTTCTGCCGCAGTTTCTCCAGACACCCACGTCGGCCGGATACGGCTTCGGTGCGTCGCTTACCGAGTCGGGTCTGATGCTGCTGCCGGTGAGCGTGGGCATGTTCGCGCTCGGACTCGCCTCCGGCCGCTTGGCGGCACGGCTGGGTTCGAAAAATCTGCTGATCGCGGGGTCGATCGTCAGTGCGGTCGGGTACTTCGTGGTGGCGTTTCGGCACGAAACCGAGATAGACATTTACATCGCGATGTCGTTGGTTGGGATTGGTTTCGGTCTGGCCTTCTCGGCGATGTCGAATGTTGTCGTCGCCGCGGTGGTACCGGAACAGACCGGTGTCGCGAGCGGCATGAACGCGAACATCCGCACGATCGGCGGCGCGCTGGGGGCGGCCTGCATGGCCACCGTTGTCACCGCCGGGGCGTCCTCGTCGGGGGTTCCGCCGGAATCCGGCTACACCCACGGATTCATCATGCTGGGTGTGGCGGTGGGTCTCGGCGCGGTCGCGGCCCTGTTCATCCCGGCAATTCAGCGGAACACGAGCACCAATCTCGCGCAGTCGTCCGGGTTGCGACACCCGGAGCTCGCGATGGTCGCCGGGGGCACGCTGGTGGGCGAGGAATCCGAATGAGGTCAGATGTGAGCGTTCAGGGAAGTGGCAGGGCGCTGCGCCGCGACGCCGCGGAGAATCGGCAACGGCTCCTCGATGCGGCGGCGACCGTGTTCAGTGCGCGCGGCCTCGATGTCGGTGTCGACGAGATCGCCCGGGTCGCCGGCGTCGGCGTCGGCACCCTCTATCGCCGGTTCCCCACCAAGGATGCGTTGATCAGTGAACTGGTTCGCCAGGTGCTCGAGGACTTCGTGGCCCTGGCCCGGGATGCCCGTTCCGCGCCGGTGGGCGAGGGTCTGGAGCAGCTGCTCTACGGCAGCGGTGCCATCCTGGCGTCGAACCGCGGATGCCTGTCGCGTATGTGGAACGACGACCAGACCACAGTTCTGAGGAATGAATATCGTCGGATCCTGGTCGAGTTGCTGGCGCAGGCGAAGCGGCACGGCCGGATCCGCGAGGATGCCACGGACGCGGACCTGGATTTGGTTCTGTGGTCCGTACGCGGTGTCGTCGGAACGACCCGCGGCGTCACCGACACCGGGTGGCGGAGAATCCTGGCCGTGATGATCGCGGGATTGCGGCCCGGCGCAGAGACACTCGGAGTGCCACCGATGAACTCCGAGCATGTCGAGCACATCAAGGAACTGCTCGATACTCGATAACGGCCCTTGCGTCCGTTCCCGGCCGGGGTGCGCGGCGAAATCTTTCGTCGCAACGAACGCGAGGTGAAACTCCGTTCACCCCGTGGTGCACATGGTGGAGAATGCTCGACTCGACAAATGTTGGTGAGGAACCTTGATGAATCCCGTAGTCACACAGTCCGAATTCCGTGGTGCCGGTGTCACCCTTGCCGCCGACCAGTGGGATCCACCGACGGCTGATGCCGGCGGATCAGGCGCCGACAGGAAAGGTTTGGTCCTGTTGTTGCACGGCGGCGGGCAGACCCGGCATTCCTGGCGAAACACCGGGCGCAGCCTCGCGGCGGACGGGTGGTCCGCGATCGCGCTGGACGCACGCGGGCACGGAGACAGCCAATGGGCACCGGACGGGGACTACGGCATCGATGCGCTGGTCGCCGACCTGACCTCAATCATCGGCGAGCTGGGGGAGAAACCGGTCCTCGTCGGTGCCTCGATGGGCGGGATGACGTCGTTGATCGGGCAAGGGGAGAACCCGGAACTCGCTCGCGGCCTGGTCATGGTCGATATCGCACCGAGGGTCGAAACGGCCGGCACCGCGGAAATCATGGACTTCATGCGCAGCGGCCTCGATGGATTCGGCAGCCTCGACGACGCCGCAGCGGCGATCGCGGCGTATACCCCGAACCGGGTTCGCAAGCCCAACCCGCAAGGGTTGCGCAAGAACCTTCGCCTGCGTGATGGTCGCTGGTATTGGCATTGGGATCCGGCGTTCCTACGCCAGGGTGACGAACCCACCCGGCAAGCGGACTCGATCGTGCGCTACGAACGCGCCCGGGACGCCGCCGCCGCGATCACCGTGCCCACGATGCTGGTTCGTGGCAAGCAGTCGAATGTGGTCAGCGAGGAAGGCGCGAAGGAGCTGGTCGAGCTGATTCCGACTGCCACGCTGATCGACGTTGCCGGGGCCGGTCATATGGTTGCCGGCGACGATAATGATGTCTTCAGTGGGGGATTGAAGGAATTCCTCGACGAAGACGTTGCCGCATCGCGTCACTGATACAAAATACAGCGGCCTCGGTGGGGAATAACAGGTGCGCCAACACGGTCCGCTGCACAAGAGTCGGGGGCCGTCTGCCAGTCACCGGCGAACGCGGCGCCCGGAGATCACATGCGAGTGGGTCGGCGAGCGTGGATGTGCCGGTACCGGACCGAGCTGTCGGGACGACCACTTCAGGGGATCGCGTAGTGGATCGGCGCAGTTGCGGTGCCCTGAATCCACAGTGGGGAGTGAGAGCCCACCGCATTCATCCTCGGCGGCGTTTGGCGCGGGCGGCGAATTCGTCAAGGACGCGGACGACGTCCTTGGCTTGCCAGATCCGGTTGCGTCGTCCGTCGGTGATTTGGGTGAGTATTCCGGCGTCGACCAGGCGGTCGATCGCGATTTGCGCGTTGGCGCCGGTGACCCCCAGCGTGGAAGTGACGACCTTGCTGTCGACGACCGGTTGACGAAGGAGGAAGTCGGCGAGGCGGTGTACCGCCGCGTCCCGTCGCGCCGTCACCCGGGTGCGCCAGTCCGCTCGAACCGATTCCAGGTCCCGGATGAGGGTGCGGCCGTTGGCGACGGCAGCGAATGATGCTTCCGCGATTGACTGCACGATCGGCTCGAGGTTGCCCGACCGGTACTCGCCGAGGGCTTGAAAGTAGGTGGCGGTGTCGTGCAGCAGGCCCGCGGACACCGGTACGGCGACGCTCCGGGTGAGCTGCCCGCCGCGCAGCATCGCCTGGATAAGGGCGCGACCGACGCGCCCGTTGCCGTCAGGGAACGGGTGGATGGTTTCGAACTGTGCGTGTGCGACCGCTATTTGGGCGACCACGGGCACGTCCACCCGGTTGGCGAAGGCGATCAGGTCGTCGATCAGTTCGGGAACGCGGTCGTGATGCGGAGGGACGAATTGTGCGGTGTGTGGTCCGAGGCTTCCGCCGCCGATCCAGACCTGCTGTTGCCGCAATCGGCCGGCGGTGTTCGGATCGCCGTGTTCGAGCAGTGCCCGGTGCATCTGCAGGATCGCGTCGGCGTCGATGCGGTCGGACAACTCCAATGCGGCGGTCATGGCCCGGACGTTTCCGACGATCAGGCGGGCGTTACGGGAGGCGTGCTCGCCGAGTTCCGCCAGCGCGATCTGGCGTGCTCCGCTGGTGAGGTTTTCGATCTCCGAGCTCGATGCACTCTCGGTGCGCAGCAGAATGGATGCGAACGGGGCGGTGATGTGGCCGACCTCGGCGTCGAAGCGGGTGAGTTCGGTCGCCGCTTCCTCCGTCACCGCCTGTAGTTCGCCGTTCAGTGAGATGGTCCGGTTCGCGATGAATGGCGGTACCGCCGCGCGGTAGGGGCCGGCGGTGAGGCGACGTTCGCGTCGAGATCCGTAGTCGGCGGTGATGCTGACCCAGGGATGGTCCTCGTAGGCGACGGGCGGCCATCGCTGTCCGTCATCAACCGATGTCATACGCGGACCATACTATTGGTTAGCAATTTATCCAATGGTATGAGTAGTGAACTTTGTGGGAAACGGATCATGATGAACAGACGTAAACCGCTGGGTGTTCGGCAGCTTGTGACCCAGCGGGATCAGAGCCTCCTTGTTAGCGTGACCGCATGAGAGTTCGTGAGGAATCCGCCGTGCCGCTCGAGCGGCGCACGGCCGGCCTCACGCGGTACGACGAGTACGCGGTGACCATTCCGGCATCCGGTGACCGCGCGCTCGTCCTGGTGCCGCAGGGAGTGGCACCATCCGCAGCCGTCTACTACCTTCACGGACGCACGGCCGATGAAACGTCGATCGATGAACGGGCCGGCGCACGCGACGGTCTGCTCGAGGCCGGGTTTGTCGTCGTCAGCCCCTACCTGCACGGCGATCTGTGGGGAAACCGAGATGCCCAGGACGCGTTGGGCGCCCTCCACGACTGGGTGTCGTGCCGGTGGCCGGTGTCGCGCCGGTTCCTGATCGGCGAGTCGATGGGGGCCACCACCGCCGCCAACGCGATCCGCCTGCGGGAAATGCAATGGGCGGGAGCGATATTGGTCGCTCCGTCATTGTCGATGCGGGCGGTGTGGGAGCGGGGAGAGCATGGCCGCGACACCCTCGCGGCGGCGTACAGGCTGTCGGCCGACGGGCACGACCTGGAGTCGAAGACTGAAGCATGGGATGCCGTCCGCCACGAGCCGGACGCCTATGCGGGCGTGCCGATCCGCGTGTACGCGTCGCCGGAGGATGCGGTGGCGAACATCGCCGAAGTGACCGGGCCGTGGGTGCAACGGCTGCGCGCCGCGTCGATGGCCGCGGAGTTGATCGTCGTGAGCGGCGAACACGTGTCGCCCGACCACTTCCGCGTCGACGACATCGTCGCCTTCTGCACGAACCAGCCGTGAGCATGCGATAGCGCTATGACCGTGGGCCGGTTCCAGGCGGCTAGGTCGCCAGTCCGAACACCTCAGCTTCGACCAACGCGGTCAACGCCGCTTCGCCAACCGGCTCTGTGGGCTGCATCGGAACGACCGCGATCCGCGGGTGCGCGACGACATCGATTTCCGATTGCTCCGCCGCAGCCCGCCGCCGGAGCAGGTCGGACATCGGTTGTGCGGCGGCAAGCGAGTTGTTGATTATCCACGCCCACGGCGTGATTCCTGCGCGTTGCAGGTCGGCTTGTAAGCCTTCGGCCTCGAGCCGCGGAACGGTTTCGGCGAGGGTAACCAACAGGATCTTCGTCTCCTCCGGGTTCTGCAGCCGCATCAAGGGAGTCGTGAAATTCGTGCTGTCACCCATCTGGCGGGCGATCTCCCGGTGGTAGGACCCGGTGGCGTCGAGGAGTAGCAGGGTGTGTCCGGTGGGGGCGGTGTCGACGACGACGAACTTGCGCCGAGATTCGTGGATGACCCGCGAGAATGCTTGGAAGACGGCGACTTCCTCGGTGCACGGGGAGGCGAGGTCCTCGGCGAGGGTGGCGCGGCCTTGCTCGTCGAGGGCGGCGCCTTTGGTGGCCAGCACACGATCCCGATACTGCGCGGTGGCCTCGACCGGATCGATCCGAGAAACCTCGAGGCCCGCGAGGTGTCCGTCGAGGGTGTCGGTCAGATGGGCAGCCGGATCGGTGGTGGTCAGGTGCACGTCATGTCCTCGCTGCGCCAGGGCGACAGCGATCGCGGCGGCGAGGGTGGTCTTGCCGACCCCGCCCTTGCCCATGCACATGATCAGCCCGTGATCGGCTTCGGCGAGTTCGTCGATGAGGGCGGACAGCGGCGCCTGCGGCACCGGTGTTGCTTCTGCTCCGGAGGCCTGCGGCGTGGCGTCAGGATTCGCCGTGAAGAGGCTCTCGAGTGCGCTGATGCCGACCATGTTGGTGGGCTTGAGCTCGACCTGATCGGACGGCAGAGCGCACAGCTCACGGGGAAAACCATCGAGGGCAGCCCGTTCGCGCCGGTAGATCGCAGCAGCGAGCTCGTCCCCGTCCTCGGGAGCGGGAAGGACACCGTTGATCACGACGTACTGGTGGGTGAGCCCGATGTCGGCGAGTTCGGTATGGGTGCGGGCGATTTCGGCGAGCGGGGATCGCTGCGCCCGGGCGACCAGAACCAGCCGGGTGCGCTGCGGGTCGGCGAGGGCGGCGACCGCGTCCGCGTAGATGCTGCGTTGCTTTTCGAGCCCGGACATCGGGCCCAGGCAGGAGGCATCGCCCTTTCCGTCGTTCAGGAAGTCGGTCCACGATCCGGGTAGTTGCAGAAGCCGGATGGTGTGCCCGGTGGGGGCGGTGTCGAAGAGCACGTGATCGAAGTCGGCGACGGTGTCGTGGTCGGTGAGCAGGGCGGTGAACTCGTTGAACGAAGCGATCTCGGTGGTGCATGAACCCGACAGCTGCTCGGTGATCGACGCCAATTCCTTCTCCGGCAACAACCCCCGCACGGGTCCGATGATGCGTTCGCGGTAGGCGTCGGCGGCCTGCTCGGGGTCGATCTCGAGCGCCGACAATCCGGGCACGGCGAGAACGTCGGTAATGGTGTTGCCGATCGTCAGCCCGAACACTTGCCCGACATTCGACGCCGGGTCGGTACTGACCAGCAGGACCTTGCGGCCGGCGCGGGCGAGGTGAATCGCGGCGGCGCAGGCGATGGAAGTCTTCCCGACCCCGCCCTTACCGGTGAAGAACAGGAAGCGGGGCGGGGTGTCCAGAAACTTCATAACGGCAGAGCCTTTCAGCAGCAGCTGGTGCTGTCGTCGTCTGGGGCGCAGCAAGATCCGGCGTCGGTGAGCCCGAGCGTGGCGATCCCGGCCGGAGCCGCGGACGGGGTCTCGGTAAGTCCGGACCACTTGGCGAGCTGGGTGCGGTCGGGGTAACGGCCGGTCTGCGCGGTGACCCCGTCGACGAGCACCAGCGGCAGGCCCTCGGATCCGGAAACCTGCAGGAACACCTTGACCGGTTCCCGCTCGGCGAATGCGAGGGGTTCGCTGGCGAGGTTGAACCGGGCGATGTCTCCGCCCTGGGAGCGGACCCAGTCCATGTCGGCGGAGAAGGTGACCAACGCCTGGTCGACGTCGTCGCCGCAGACGCCGGTATTGCAGCACAGGGCGGGTTCGAAGATTTCGATGGTGCTCACGAGCAGGTTCTCCTCGGGTATCAGGGCTGGGTGGTGCAGAGTTGGGCGGCGAGCTGATCGACGCGGGCGGCGATGTCGTCGCGGACCAGGCGCATCCGCTCGATCCCGTCGATGCCGCGGTCGGACGGCTCATCGGTGTCCCAGTTCTCGAACCGGGTCCCGTCCACGGGGTCGACGTGAGCTTCGCGGCCGAGGGTGACTACCACGTCGACGTCTCGAACCAGCTGCGGGTCAATGGGTGTCGGCGTTTCACCGGTGATGTCGACACCGACCTCGAGCAGGGACTCCGCCGACAGGGCGTTGACGGCGGTGCCGGGTTTGGTTCCGGCGGAGTGCACGTCGACGCCGTCGCCGGCTGCTTTTCGCATCAGCCCGGCAGCCATCTGGGATTTGCCGCCGTTCTTCACGCACACGAACAACACGGAGGGTTTCGTCATCGGTCGGTCCCCGTCTCAGGCGGTGGCGGGAACGAGTTCGGCGATCAACGCCTCGACCCGGGAGCGGATTTCGTCGCGGATCGGACGGACCGCCTCGACGCCCTTGCCGGCCGGGTCCGCGAGTGCCCAGTCGCGGTAGCTGACCCCGGGAAAGACGGGGCAGGCGTCGCCGCAACCCATGGTAATGACGACGTCGGAGGTCTGGACGGCGTCGGGGGTGAGGATCTTCGGGGACTGGCCGGAGATGTCGATGCCGATCTCGGCCATGGCCTCCACAGCGGCGGAGTTGATGGTCTCGGCCGGGGCGGATCCGGCGGAGCGGACCTCGATCTGATCACCCGCGAGGTGGGTGAGGAATCCGGCGGCCATCTGGGAGCGGCCGGCGTTGTGGACGCAGACGAACAACACGCTGGGTCGGGAAGCCATGCGAAATGCCTTTCGGAGGTAGGTGTCGATCAGGAGTCGTGATTGTCGAGCGTCACGGCCGGCGTGGGCGTGCGCTGCTCGGCGAATCTTCTACGCAGCGCGAGCGAGACGTACACGAGTCCGACGAGGACTGGCACCTCGATCAGTGGGCCGACGACACCGGCGAGTGCTTGGCCGGAGGTGGCGCCGTAGGTGGCGATGGCGACGGCGATGGCGAGTTCGAAGTTGTTGCCCGCGGCGGTGAACGCCAGGGTAGTGGTGCGCTCGTACCCGAGACCCATTGCGGCGCCGAGGGCGTAGCCGCCACCCCACATGATGGCGAAGTAGGCGAGTAGCGGGATCGCGATGCGGACGACGTCGAGCGGCTGGGACGTGATCTGCTCGCCCTGCAGGGCGAAGAGGATGACGATGGTGAACAGCAACCCGTAGAGCGCCCACGGCCCGATGCGGGGGATGAACTTGGACTCGTACCAGATACGGCCCTTTGCCTTTTCGCCGTAGCGGCGGGTGAGGTAGCCGGCGAGCAGCGGGATGCCGAGGAAGATGAGCACCGACTTCGCGATCTGCCACGGAGAGGTGTCGATGGTGGTTTGCTCGAGGCCGAGCCAACCAGGCAGGACCGAGAGGTAGAACCAGCCGAGGACGGCGAACATGATCACCTGGAACACCGAGTTGATCGCCACCAGCACGGCGGCGGCCTCGCGGTCACCGCAGGCGAGGTCGTTCCAGATGATCACCATGGCGATGCAGCGGGCCAACCCGACGATGATCAAGCCGGTGCGGTACTCGGGCAGATCCGGCAGCAATAGCCAGGCCAGGGCGAACATGAGCGCCGGGCCGAGTACCCAGTTCAGCACGAGGGACCCGACGAGGAGTTTGCGGTCGCCGGTGACGGTGTCGAGACGGTCGTAGCGGACCTTCGCCAGCACCGGGTACATCATGATCAGCAGACCGAGGGCGATCGGCAGCGAAATTCCGTCGACCTCCACCGCGGACAGGGCATCACCCAGACCGGGGATCATCCTGCCCAGCAGCAGCCCGGCCACCATGGCGACGCCGATCCACACCGGCAGATATCGGTCGAGGGTAGACAGTTTGCCGACGACGGCCGGGTGGTGTTCGGTGGTGGTTGCCTCGCTCATGCCGGCACCTCCGCCGCGCATGTCTCGGATGGTACGACGGGTCCACCTTCGGTGAGCAGCACCGCGGACAGCTGCTGCAACGCGGACGGGACCACCCAGTAGTAGACCCAGGTGCCGCGGCGTTCGCAGTCAAGCAGTCCGGCCGACCGGAGCACCTTCAGGTGATGGGAGATCGTCGGCTGGGACAGGTCGAACGTTTCGGAGATGTCGCACACGCACGCCTCCCCACCTGCGTGAGAGGCCACGAGGCTGAG
Organism: Rhodococcus sp. NPDC019647; assembly: GCF_044389235.1. Classification (NCBI taxonomy): domain Bacteria; kingdom Bacillati; phylum Actinomycetota; class Actinomycetes; order Mycobacteriales; family Nocardiaceae; genus Rhodococcus; species Rhodococcus sp. NPDC019647. Next base: position 52,306 of record NZ_JBIRXS010000030.1, read on the forward strand.
CAGGCGCAGGCGGACCGGGTCACCGAGGGCCTTGAACATTCGGGCCAGATCGCCGGCCCAGTCCTCGGTCAACGGTTCGCGTACCAGCGGTGAGCAACATGCACCACTCTCCGGCAGTTCCTGATTCGACATAGGTCGATATTGACAGACATCGAATCAGTCCACAAATGAACAGTCGATGAATGGGCTTGGGTACATGCTTTTCTGGATACAGAAACAGATGTATCGTCTGGGTGTGGACACTCTGGTGCACGGTGATGCACTTGCCCGTTTCGGGTACGCGCTGTCGGATTCGACGCGCACGCAGATCCTGCTGCGTCTGCGGTCAGCGCCGGGCTATCCGTCCGAGTTGGCCGAGCAGATCGGGGTGTCGCGGCAGATCCTGTCGAATCATCTGGCGTGCCTGCGGGGCTGTGGACTTGTGGTCGCCGTTCCCGAGGGGCGACGGGCGCGCTACGAACTGGCGGATCCTCGTATCGGGCGTGCGCTCGACGACTTGATCGGTCTGGTCCTGGCCGTCGATCCGTCCCATTGCCCGACAGCGGATGCCGACGGGTGCTGCTGATGGCGTCAGATCTCGGCACCCCGGGGATGCGGCCACCCGGTCTCTCGGCGGATCGTCGCCAGTTGCTCTCGCGCCGGATTCGGTGGTTGGTGGCCGCGACGATCAGTTACAACGTGCTCGAGGCGGTCATCGCGTTGACCGAGGGCACTAGGGTGTCGTCTGCCGCGCTGATCGGATTCGGGCTGGACTCAGTGATCGAGGTGTCCTCGGCGGTGGCCGTGGCCTGGCAGTTCGCGGGCAAGGATCCCGAAGCGCGCGAGAAGATCGCGCTGCGGATCATCGCTTTCTCCTTCTTCGGACTCGCGCTGTATGTGAGTGTCGACGCTCTCCGGTCGCTGATGGGACTGGGCGAAGCGCAACATTCGATTATCGGAATCGGTTTGGCTGCTGTGAGTTTGGCGGTCATGCCGGTGCTGTCCTGGGCGCAACGGCGAGCCGGACGTGAACTCGGCTCCCTCTCCGCGGTCGCGGACTCCAAGCAAACCCTGCTGTGCACCTATCTGTCCGCCGTCTTACTGGTGGACCTGCTGGTCAACAGCCTGTTCGGCTGGTCCTGGGCGGATCCGGTTGCTGCGCTGGTGATCGCGGTGATCGCGGTCAAGGAAGGGGTCAACGCCGGGAAGGGAGAGAGCTGCTGCGCCGCACCGGTCAATCCCACCCCCGATGCCGCGACTAATGACTCCGAGTGCTGCGGAGACTGAAGTGAGGCGCTCGAAGATCGCCGCCGCGGCGTAATCGAGGAGGTCGTGAGTGTCCGCCGGGTGCCGGCTCAGGCCGGTGCGGGTGAAATATCGGTGGCCGCGGGCAGCAGACGCGGCACCAACCGGACGTAGATCACCATGCCGACGACCTCGACGAGGGTCTGGGTGACCACGACGACCGCGGCGACCGCGAGAGGGTCGGGTAGGGCCAGCGCGAGGGGCAGCACGACCAGGGAGTTGCGGGTCGCTCCGCTGAACACCACGGCCCGCCCGGACGGCGGGTCCAACCGACACAACCGGGCGACCAGCAGCCCCGCGAACGCCATCACCACCAGGAACACCACGTAGAAGGGCACCACCGCGGCCACATCGGCAACCTGGCCCTCGAGCTTCGGCACCTGGGAGGCGACCACCACCAGCAGGGTGGCCGCCATCAGTGGAACCATCAGTGCGGTTGCCGCCGCCGATGCGCGCCGCCCGGATTCCGCACGCGCCGACCAGAACTGGGTGGCCCACGCCAGCGCGAGGGGGATGACGATCAAGACGATGAACGCGGTGACGAACGGTCCGACCTCGACGATATCGGACAGGTCCGAACCCAGAAACAGCACGAGAAACACCGGGAGCAGCAGCATCTGGGTGAGCAGCAGCAGCGGGGTCGCAGCGAGGAGACGGCGGCTGCTGCCGCCGGCCAGGCCGGAGAAGACGATTACGTAGTCCACGCACGGGCACAGCAACACCAGCAGCACACCGATCCGCACCGCCTGGTCGGCGGGCAGGAAGGTGAACATCGCGGCGACGACGAGCGGGACGAGCAGGAAGTTGACCGCCAGGACGGCCGCCGGGAACCGGCCGTCGCGCAGGGACCGCAGCAGTTCGGCGGCCGGCACCTGCAGGAACGTCACGAACAGCAGCGCGCCGAGGACCGGGTTGATCGCGTGCTCGAGGCCAGGGCCCGCTGCCGGTGCGGCCCAGCCGATCCCGGCGCCGGCGACCATCGCCGCGAGGTAGATCGCCACCTGGTGCTGTTCCATTCGCGCGACCACACCCTGCGGCTGTGCCACTGCTCGTCTCCCTCGTCGGTTCGTATTCTGCCGTCATGCCCTCACTCCGAACAGCTCGGTCACCAGCGGCTCGGCCGCCTCGGGGGCGCGCACACTCATCACCAGGGCGCCGGGGGTCAGCTGCAGGGTGAAATCGAAGAACGCGCAGCAGCCCTGCTCGGCCGCGGCCAGCCGTGCCACGTCGGCGACCAGGTCCGGATCGGCCGGGAACTGCAGCCGCAGGCCGCCGTCGATGTCCCCACGGCCTGTCGCCGAGTCCAGGACCTGCCGCCACTGCTGGATCCGTTCGCCCTTCTGGTCGCCGCCGAGGGTGCACGCCACCGTAGTCGCCGGTCTGTCGTCGATTGTCGGTGCCGGTGCCGGCTCGGGCCGGGTCCGGGTGAGTGAGACCGTGACCGGCGCCGTCGGGGCGGTTGTGAGGCAGCCGCATTCGGGTCCGCAAGCGCCTGCCGGCGGGAGTTGGGACAGGTCGGTGCGGACACGGGCCAGGTGCGCCGAGAACGCGGAAAGTTCGGCGATCCGGCGGTCCGCATCGGTGATGCGCTCGGTGATCATCGGCAGCATCCGCTGCCGCACGTGCGCGCAGACCCCCTGCTCCCACACCTCGAGGAGCTCCCGGATTTCCTCGAGCGGCAACCCGAGAAGTTTCGCCGAGGAGATGAACGCCAACCGGTCCACTGCGTCGTCGTCATAGATCCGGTAACCCGACGCGGTCCGCGCCGCGGGCAACAAGCCCGCGGTCTCGTAGAACCTCAGAGTCGTGGCCGGCACCGCGGAGAGCGCCGCGAGCTGGGAGATCCTGTACGTGCTCATGTCATCGACGGTAAACCTTCAACTCGACTCGAAGGTCAAGTCGAAGGTTGCGAACACCGTTCAGGTCGTCGCTGCGCTGCGGCGTTCGAGGAAGACGGTGTCGCGCCACATACCGTCGAGTTGGGAGATGCGTTCGCGGACGCCGACGGTGCGGAATCCGGCGGAGTGGTGGAGGGCGATGCTGGCCCGGTTTTCCGGGAAGATCGATGTCTGCAGCGTCCAGATACCGGCGTCGTCGGCGGCGATGACCTGGGTGCGCAGCAGGGTCTTGCCGATGCCGCGCCCGCGCATGCCGTCGGCGACGTAGATCGAGTTTTCGGCGACGCCTCGGTAGCAGTCCCGTCCGGACGTCGGGCTCAGCGTGGCCCAGCCGGCCACCGTGCCGTCGATCTCGGCGACCCACCGATGATCGGGGAGCCACTGTGCGTCCAGGGATTTCCGGGTGGGCACTTCGGTGGTGAAGGTGGCGGTGCGGGTGGCGATGCCCTCGCCGTAGATCCGGCGCACGTCCTCCCAGTCCTCGTCTGTCATGGGGCGGACGGTTACATCGCCGGGTAGGTCGTCCGGGCAGCACGGGCGCGAGGTCAACACGCCCATGACCGCGTCCGCGGCGTGTGGCAGTCCGGTGCAGCAGGACGGGTTGACCGTGACGACGGTGCTGGTACGGCTTTTGTTCACGGTGACGAAGCCGACGTCCGCGAGCTTGCGGACGTGATGCGAGACGGTGGGCTGTCCTATTTCGAGGGCGTCAGCGAGCTCGCCGACCGTGATCCCGGCAGGCCGGGATGCGACCTGGTGCAGCAGCCGGACCCGGGTGGGGTCGGCCAGGCAGGCGAACCAACCGGCGTAGGTGACCGCATCTTCGGTCGCCAGCGCATCTTTCGGGCGGGTAGTCCGGACGGCCGACATCTCCACGGAGCGCATGACTTCACTATATCGATATGCATCGATGGTTGCATTCATCGACGAGCATCGATACTCTCCGAAATCAGTAGATCGATGAACGTCGATGAAAGGATTTCGAGATGAATGCTTTGCCTGTGGTCGTAGTGGGTGCGGGGCCGATCGGCCTCGCCGCCGCCGCCGAATTGCGTGAGCGCGGCCTGACTCCGCTGGTCTTCGAGCGCGGTCCGCTCGCCGGTGCTGCCGTCGCCGAGTGGAACCATGTGCGGTTGTTCTCCCGTTGGGGGGAGTTGATCGACCCCGCCGCTCGCCGCCTGCTCGAGGCGACCGGCTGGGCAGCCCCCGACGAGGATGCATATCCGACCGGTCAGGACTGGGCCGAGAACTATCTGCAGCCGTTGGCATCCGCGCTCGGCGACGTGGTGCAGCTGGGCACCGAGGTGATCGGGGTGGCCCGCCGCGGCCGGGACCGGGTGGTCGACGCCGGCCGCGACACCGAACCGCTGTCGGTGCACCTGCGCCGCTCAGGCGGCACGGAGGACCGCATCATCGCTCAGGCGGTCATCGACGCCTCCGGCACCTGGGGCGCCCCGAACCCGCTCGGCGGCGAAGGCCTGCCGGCTCTCGGCGAGAAGGCTGCCGCGGACCGGATCGAGTACCGGGTCCCGAACCTTGCCGACGCCGCAGTGCGAGCAAGGTATGCGGGCAAACACACCGTCATCGCCGGCAGTGGCCACTCCGCGCTGACCGCGATCGTCGCGTTGGCCAATCTGGAGAAGCAGGCCCCGGGCACCCGCATCACGTGGGTGTTGCGCCGCGGTGACGTCGGCTCCACGTTCGGCGGCGGTGAGGACGACCAGCTACCCGCCCGCGGCGCCCTCGGCCTGCGGGCCAAGGCGGCCGTCGATGCCGGACTGTTGCAGGTGGTTCCCGGGTTCCGCACCGCGACAATCGAATCCGACGGTGAGCAGGTGGCGTTGGTCTCCGACACCGGGGCCCGCATCGAAGACGTCGACCGGGTCGTGGTGCTCACCGGGTTCCGGCCGGACCTGTCCTGGCTGTCGGAGATCCGACTCGGCCTCGACCCCGTGCTGCAGGCCCCGACCCAGTTGGCGCCGTTGATCGACCCGAACGTGCACTCCTGCGGCACCGTCTACCCGCACGGGGTCGCCGAACTGTCACATCCCGAGCCGAATGTGTTCCTGGCCGGGATGAAGAGCTACGGCCGCGCCCCGACCTTCCTGGCAATGACCGGGTACGAGCAGGTCCGCAGCATCGCCGCCGCCCTGAGCGGGGATCACGACGCCGCGGCCCGAGTCGAGCTGACCCTGCCCGAGACCGGGGTGTGCGGCGGCGCCGGGGTGTTCGACGAACCCGAACCCGCCACCCTGGGTGGCTGAGAAGCCTCGGTCGACGCCCCGCCGAGCAACGATCGGCACACGGCCAGACTGCGGGTGCCTGGCATCTGTACTGAACACTCTTAAATAGGACATTGTCCTAATATTGGGAACCGGGGTCAAGACGCGCTACGGTGCCGTGGATTCGGTAGCCCACCGATTCGGTGTCGACCTGTCGGGAGGATCGGAGACCTTGAGCGCCACGAAGAACGTGATGGGAGCGTCGGGCGACGTCGGTGTGACGGCCGATCGCGGTCGTGCTCAGGGAGCGGGCAATGACCGGATCGTGTCGGCGCTGCACGAATTGGCGGTCCGACCGGATGGTGTTCCGTGGGGTGTGCGCGAACTTGCCGAGACGCTGGGCGGTAGCCGGAGCACGGTGAATCGTATTCTGCAGCACCTGTCCGAGCATGGCCTGGCGTCTCGAGATGCGAACGGGAATTACACGGCGGGTCCCCGGTCGAGGGTTCTCGCCAATCGCCTGTTCGACCGGCATCCGCTGCTCGGGAATTCGCGAGCGATTGTCGAGACTTTGGCGCGATCGTGTGATGCGACCGCATTGTTGGCACTGTACGACCCCTCTGCTGGTCGGTGTTTCGTGGCAATGGTGACGGTGGCACCGGGTCCGGTGCGCTACAACCTCGGTCCGGGAACGGTGATACCGCTGCATGCCGGGGCCGCCGGGCGCGCCATCCTCGCCGAACTCGGTGTCGATGCGGTGGATGAGTCCGCGCTGACGGCGTTCACGGAGGACACGGTGACCGACCGGGCCGGTCTGGAACGGCTTCTCGCCGAGGACCACGCGGCTGGCCACACGATCAGCATCGGCCAGCACTTTCCGCTCGCGGCCGGTGTGGCGGCTCCGTTCCGGTTCGGTGGGCTGTTGGGTGCGGTCTCGGTGACCCGGCCGCGGTACGACACCACCGACGCTGACTTGCTCCGCTTCGCACCTCAGGTCCAGGATGCCGCCCGACGGCTCGCAGCGCTCCCGCTGGTACCCGAACCGGTGGATTCTGCCGTGTCGGTGCGTGAATCGAGTTCGGCTCAGGTGGGACCTACTGGCGAGACGACTTCGGGGTCCGAGGGTGGGTCGGCGGTGGCGCGGTTCGAGCGGCTGCTGTCCGCGCTGGTCGCCGAGCCGTTGGGAGTGGAGACGACGGGGCGGCCGTTGGCGCGTCGGATCGGGGCTAATCCGGCCACCGCGGCCAAGCTGCTGGGGACGGCGCTCGAGTGCGGTCTGGCGCTGCGGCGCGGGGAGCGGGCGGTGGCGGGTCCGAGGCTGCTGTATTGGGCCGCCGCACTCGGCGCGACAGCGGGTGTGGTCGCGGTGACCGCGGGCATCGTGGCGGATCTGGCCGCCGAAACCGGTGAGACGATCGGGTTGGCGGAGTTCGACCATCGGTCCCGTCATGCTCAGCTGACCACGGTCGTGCCGGGGAGTCGGCCGTTGCACTACGGGTTGGCGACCGGGGTCGACATTCCGCTGCACGCCGGGGCGGCTGGCAAGGCGATCCTTGCGGAGCTCCCCGGCGAGGTGCTCGACGGTTTGGCGTTGACGCAGTACACCGAGCGGACCGTGCGCAGCCGGGCGGAACTCGAGGACGATCTGGCCGGTGTCCGTGCCCGGGGGTGGGCGGCCGGTGACGGTGAGCGGATCCCCGATGCCTTCGGTATCGCCGCCGCCTACTTCATCGACGGCGTCGTCGCCGGATCGGTGACTGCCACCATCCCGCGGTTTCGGGTACCGGAGGTCGACATCGACGCGGTGGCGGACAAGATCGTGCACGCCGCCCGCGAGGTCACGGCGTTGTTGACGGTCTCCGCGGGTGCCTGACCGAGTTTCGTGCGGAAGGAGCCATTGCCGCATCGCCTGACGCGAACACTCCTAACGCCCCGGCCGCAAACCATGAGTGCGGCCGGGGCGGATCGTGAATTATCGGAGAGCGCTGCGGATATGGGCGCGCATCTTCTGCTCGGTTTCTTCCTGGGCGCGGGTCCTGTCGAGGGCGGCGGCCAGGTCGGCGCGGGGGATGATCACGATGCCGTCGGTGTCGCCGATGATGGCGTCACCGGGGTTGCAGACCACGTGGCCGCACGCGATCGGGAAGCCGATCTTGCCGGGGCCGTTCTTCCACGGTCCGGCGGCGGTGATGCCGCGGGCGAAGACGGGCAGCTTCATCGCGGTCAGCTCGTCGACGTCGCGGGTGGCGCCGTCGATGACGACACCGGCGATGCCTTTGGCGACGCAGATTTCGCCGAGGATGTCACCGAACACGGCGCGGTTGATTTCGCCGTTGCCGTTGACGACCAGGACGTCGCCGGGCTGTGCGTCGTCGAGTGCGCGGTGGATGGCGAGGTTGTCACCTTCACGTGCCTGGATAGGCAGTACCGTGCCGGCCAGCCGCAAGCCCGGAGTGACCAAGGCGATGTCGGCGGTCATCAGGCCCATGCGGGCCTGGGCGTCCCCGATCAGGGCCACCGGGTATTCGGCGAGCGCCTTGATCTCGTGCAGCGGCGCGCGTTCCCAGGACGGGGCGATCTGAATGTTGTCGGCGGTTGCGTTGATGAACATTGTCTGTCTCTTTCTCATCGAGCCGGCTCAGCGGCTCCGCGGAGGGCGAGGTCGGGTTGCGTCAGCTGACCGGCAGGGGCAGGGCCGCCGGGGGGATTGAGTTGACGGCGTTGTCGGGTATGTCGCCGGCGAGGGCCTGCCGGATGCATTGCACGGCACCGGCCCCGGCGTTGCGGAGAGATTCGCCTGTCTGGCCGCCGACGTGCGGGGTGACGATCAGATTGTCGTGCGCGGCGAGGTACTCGGCGATCCGGGGACTGTGCGCGAGAGGGTCTTTCGGGTCCACAGCTTCACCTTCGAGCACGTCGAGCGCGGCCCCGCCGAGGCGGCCGTCGTCGAGGGCGTCGAGGAGGGCCTGCTCGTCGATGAGCCCGCCGCGGGCGGTGTTGAGCAGGATGGCGCCGGGCCGCATCCGCGCGATGGTGGACGCGTCGAATAGGTGGCGGGTGCTGTCGGTGAGGGGCAGATGCAGGCTGAGGATGTCGGCGTCGGTGATCAGCTGGTCAAGGGTGACCGGAACGCATCCGCGGCCTTCGATGTCGGTGTCGTCGACGTACGGGTCGGCGACGAGGACCCGCATCCCGAATCCGCGGGCGATCGCGGCGACGGCGACGGCGATGTTGCCGAAGCCGAGCAGGCCGAGGACGCGGCCGCCGAGTTCGAACCCGGTCAACGTGGGTTTGATTGCGGCCCAACTTCCATCGGCCGTGCCGTGGGTGGCGGTGGGCGTCTTGCGGGCGAGGGAGAGCAGGAGCGCGAAGACGTGCTCGGCGACGGCGCGGCTGTTGCTGCCGGGTGTGGTGGTGACCCAGACCGAGGCGGCGGTGGCGGCCTCGATGTCGACGTTGTTTGTGCCGACCCCGTGGCGGGCGATGATCGTCAGGTTGGGGGAGTTATTGATCTTGTCCGCGTCGAATAATTCCGCTCGGAGCAGGACCGCGTCGACGGTGTCCGCGATGTCAGCGTAGGCGACCGCGTCATCGCCGTATCCGAGGTGGACTTGTCCCATCCGGGTCAGCTCCGCAACGGCGTCGGGATGGATCTGTTCGGAGACATAGAACGTGTGCACGGGTGGGTTCCCATCTTTCACTATCAGCGGTAGAGGTGGGTGTCGGTGGTGTTGTGGCGGACCAGGCCCACCACGACGGCCAGGCCCATGAGTCCGGAGCCGACCAGGATGAACGCGGGCACCAGGTTGTTGCCGGTGACGTCGATCAGCCAGGTCGCCAGGAACGGGCTCAGGCCACCGCCGATGACGGCGCCGACGCTGTGGCCGAACGCGACACCGGTGTGGCGGACCTGGACCGGGAAGAACTCGGTGATCGAGGCGTAGGTCCCGGCCTGGCACAGCGCGTAGGGCACCATGCCGATCAGCAGACCGACCACCGCGAGCGGCACCGAGTGCTGGCCCATCAGCAGGAACGACGGGACGGTGACCACGACGTAGGCGGTGTAGGAGAGGATCAGGATCTTCTTCGCGCCGACGCGGGTACCGAACAGACCCGCAACGGGAATGAACACCGCCGCGCAGAGGACGGCGAGCAGGACGATCGTCGAGGCCTGCGCCTTCGTGAAACCGAGGACGTTGCTGAAGTACACGGCCACGAAAACGGTGCCGAGGTAGGTGCCGATGTTCTGCACGGTGGAGATGGCCACCACCTTCGCCAACGGGGCGCGGTGAGTCGCGAGCAACGTGCTGAACGGCTTGGTCGTCGTGGTGTGCTCGGCGCGCGAGGCCGCGAACTCGGGGCTGTCTTCGATGCTCAAACGTAGGTAGAGGCAGAGGATTCCGAGCGGGACGGCGAGCAGAAACGGGATGCGCCAGCCCCATGCCTCCATCGACTCGGCGGGCAGCAGCGACGCCGCCAATGCGGCCATACCGGCCGCGGCACCCTTGCCGAGTTGTGCGACCCCGGGGATGAAGGAGACGTAGAACGAGCGGCGGTTCGGTGCCGCCCATTCCCGGATGTAGCTGGCGGCGCCGCCGATCTCACCGCCGGTGGAGAAACCCTGCAGCATCCGGAAAACTACCAACAGGATCGGTGCCATCACCCCAATCTGCGCGTACCCCGGCAGCATGCCGGTCAGCGCGGCCGCGGCGCTCATCAGGCCGATGCTCGCGATCAGGCTCGTGCGCCGGCCGACTCGGTCGCCGAGGCGGCCGAAGAAGATCGCACCCAGCGGGCGGACGACGAACGCGGAACCGAACACCAGCAGCGTGTTCAACAACCCCATCATCGGGTCGTCGCTCGGGAAGAACACCACCGACAACGTGGCGGCGACGTAGCCGTAGACGCTGAAGTCGTAGTACTCGATGAACGTGCCGAACGCGGCGACGCCGGTGGCCTTCTTCGCTTTCTTCTGATGTTCGCCCGCGGTCATCGTGGTGACCGAATCGGTCGTGGGTGAGGCCACAGCGCCCTCCTCAATAGTGTGTAAAATCTGGGACAGTGTCCTAAACTGTATCCAGTGTGGCTCGCGACACGTTGCGCTGTCAACACGCCGCTTACGTTGGAAGCCACGGCGTTGTGGTCGCAAGGCCGGTACGGGCGAGGGGCGATCGCGGCTTTTTGCTGAGGGCTTGACGGCGAGCGGCCACTTTGCTGATACTGCAGATAATTGGACGTTGTCCTATTTTCTACGCACCACGTATTCCGCATGGCCATTGCCGAACCACCCGATCTGCCGGAGGAGGGACACGATGTCCTCGCGCACTTTGTCGATCAGACATCTTCAGCCTCGTGCCGAGCACTGGGACTGGCAATTGCACGGGCTGTGTCGGGGCCTCGACCCCGACGTCTTCTTCTCACGCGAAGGGGAGGGGCGAGGTGGCCGGGCGCGGCGTGAGCGCGCCGCCAAGGACATCTGCGACCAGTGCCCGGTGGAGCGAGCCTGCCGCGACCACGCGCTCTCCGTGGGCGAGAGGTACGGGGTATGGGGAGGAACCTCCGAGGGTGATAGGCGCAAACTCGGTGCGTCGGAAGCGTCTGCGCGACCCGCAGTCCCGAAACGACAAATACAGATCTCGCCGAGGTATCGACACTCCATCAGGCGCTGACGGCCGCCCACGGCCCGTCAGCATCGGCTTCGTGGGCGGTCACCAGAAAGTGAGGGAAGTCCGGTTGCTTCGATACACCGGATCCCCTCGGTTCCTAACCGATGTGTGCGAGGTTCGTGCAACCGGCGACATCGCACTCGTGACGCCGAGCAGGAGATGCCCTGTGTCGCAAGGAGTCATCGCCTGGGATAAGTGGCACGCTTTCCGGGACCCGATCACCTGCGAAGAGCCGTCGGGTCCCGTCTCGACAGGGTGATGTTTGTGAGACGCAGAACCTCCGGCTACGTGTCGCCGGCACTCAGGCTGGCCACCGCCCTCGACTGCGAGTGCTTACCTCCCGCTCGGACTCGGCGTACCGAGCGCCCCTCCGCGCCCCAAGTCACGTTATCCGGGACGCCCGCACCTCGAGATTGCCGCCCGGCCCCTCGGGTTGATCGGAATAACCCTGGTGCGTAGAGTGTCAGAACATATACCCCCTAGGGGTACTGACGGCGCCGTCAGAGACCGACCAGGCCTACCCATTTTCTGAGGAACGCACTGCATGACAACGCCATCCCACGCACCCGACCGCCCTACTCACGCCCGAGCCGGGCTCGTGCCCCTGCTCGTGATCGCGACGGCCCAGCTGATGTTGGTGCTCGACGACTCGATCGTGAACATCGCCCTGCCAAGCATCCAGTCAGAACTCGAGGTGCAGCCGGTGCACCTCCCCTGGGTGGTCAACGCCTACATCCTTGCCTTCGGCGCACTCCTGCTCCTCGGCGGGCGGATCGGTGACCTATGGGGCCGCAAGCGCACCCTGCAAGTGGGGATCGCGGTCTTCATCGTCGCCTCGCTCGTCGGCGGGCTCGGGCAGAGCACCGCGATGCTCATCGCCGCCCGCGCCGTCCAGGGCGTCGGGGCTGCAATGGCCGCTCCCAACGCGCTGGCTCTGATCGCCACGACGTTCGGCAGCCGGAAAATGCGCGATGCAGCGCTGTCGCTCTACGGGGCGATGTCCGGCATTGGCATCGTCATCGGCCTGGTCTTCGGCGGCGTGCTGACCGATCTGCTGGACTGGCGGTGGGTGTTCTTCATCAACGTCCCCATCGGTCTGCTGGTGCTGCTCGGCAGCAGCACGCTGGTCGCAGCCGAGCGCCACACCGGACGTTTGGGGACCCTCAGTGCCGTTCTGGGTACCGGCGGAATGATCGCTCTCGTCTACGCGATCACCCGCTTCGGCGAGGAGGGCTTCGCCGACCCGATCGCCTACGCGCTCGTCGGCATGGCCGCGGTATTGCTGGTCGTGTTCGTCCTCACCCAGCGCACGAGCCGGAGCCCGCTGGTACCGCTGAGCCTGTTCGCCGACCGCAACCGGACGGGTGCGTATCTGACGATGCTGGGGCTCGCGATTGGGCCGATGGGCACCTTCTACGTCATCACGCTCTACCTCCAGCAGGTCCGCGAGTTCAGTCCACTGGCCACCGGCCTGTCCTGGCTGCCCTTCGCCGCCGGCATCATCCTCGGAGCCGGCATCGCGCCGAAGCTGCTGCTGCAGGTCGCGCCCCGCTGGATCGCCGCATTCGGCGCGCTGCTCGGGGCGGCCGGCGCGTTCTGGTTCTCCAGGATCACCGTCGACACAGGCTATTGGGCCGGCCTCGCCCCCGCGATGCTCGTCATCGCCCTCGGCTTCGGGCTCGGCGTCATCGCGCTCACCCAGGCCGCCGTCTACCGGGTCGACGCCGATAAGGCCGGCATCGCCTCGGCGCTGCTCAACTCCGCACAGCAGATCGGCGTCGCGCTCGGTCTGGCAGTGCTCGCCGGGGTCGCGGCCACCGTGACAGCAGGAAGCGGGAGTACGGCCCCGCAAGCGCTGGTGGACGGCTACAGCACCGCTCTGGTGGTGGGCACGGGAATCCTGCTCGCGGCGGCGGTTCTGGCGCTGCTCACGCTCTCCGGGCGCGTGAGCGCCGATGAGCACGCTGCTCGAGAGCAGGAACTTACCGAAACCGAGCACGCGGGTCAGCGGTGATCGGCGGCAGTAAGGCCCATAGCGATCAGCAATGCGTTTACGAAGGCCGTAGCCCGCCCGGCCCGTCACTGCCATCCGGGAACGGTCGACTTCCCACTGAACCGGCACGTCCGACGGGCATGACGGAAAGAGTTGCCTCACTTCATTTCAGGCCTGAAGCAGGCACAACCAATAAGCAAAAGGATGAACAATGCACTCTCACAACGATGAAGCAAAATTCATGGCCGACATCAAGGAAGCCGCGCCGGAGATGACCTCGGCATTCTTCGGGTTCGACAAAGCCGTGTTCAACAAGAACACCGGAAACCTCGATCCGGCCACCCGGGAGCTGATCGCGGTTGGTGTCGCAGTGACCACGCAGTGCCCGTTCTGCATCGAGGACCACGCCAAGCGCGCCGTCAAGGCCGGCGCTTCCAAGGCCGACGTCGCCGAAGCCGTCATGGTCGCCGCCGCCCTGCGCGCCGGTGGCGGCATCACCCACGGATGGAAGGCGATGAAGAGCATCGCAGAGGACGAGTAACTTCGGCGGGAGAGTTTCGCGCCCGATCCTCGGCGTTCATCGCCGAGATGGTGTTCTCCCATCCGTCGAAGCTGCAGCTGATCGACGAAGCGCGCACACACGAGTACACCGTCGTCTTGCACGTGGTGATGATTCCCGAGGAGCTAGCGGTCCAGCGTGTGCGCTACCGGGTGCGAGCCGGCGGGCACGATGTGCCCGAAGAAAAGTTCCGCCAGCGATACCGAAGACTGTGGGGTCTCGTCGCTCAGGCATTCCCACGTTGCGATCATGCGACCGTGTACGACAACAGCTCGAACACAGGCCCGCGCATCGTCGCACAGTTCACCGACGGATACCTCGTCGGTGAAGCCACCTGGCCTGCAAGGACACCCGCAGAACTGACCTCGCACACGAGCCGAAGTGAGCAACTATAGGCGCAGCAAATAGCTGGCGGATCCTGCTGCGTCCAACTCTCGGTTGCTTCGTCTGAGAAAGCGGACTTCCACTCACCACCGGGTGGGAGCACACCTTTCTTCGAGAGGAATCTTCCGATGACCACCCACTTGTCCGCCCATCCCGACGCCGATCACGCCGGGGGTGTGCGATGACCGCCCCCGCGGTCCTCGTCGAGGACCTGCACGTCGCCTACGGCAAATCCTGGGCCCTCGACGGAGTCGATGTCGCCGCCGGGGCCGGGACCACCCTCGGGGTGCTCGGCCACAACGGCGCCGGTAAGACCACCTTGATCCGTACTCTGACCACCCTGGTGCGCCCCACCATCGGCCGGGTGGAGGTCGAGGGTCTGGACGTCGTCGCCGACGCTACCGAGGTGCGGCGCCGGATCGGGGTGACCGGCCAATACGCCGGACTCGACGAATTCCTCACCGCTAGAGAGAATCTGGAGCTGATCGGCCGCCTGGCCGGGTTGCGCCGCACCGCCGCCCGCGCACGGGCCGACGCGCTGATCGACCGACTCGGGTTGCACGAGTACGCGACTCGGCGGATCGGGGAACTTTCCGGTGGCTCCCGACGGCGGGTCGACCTGGCCGCGAGTCTCGTCGGGTCCCCGTCGGTGCTGTTCCTCGACGAGCCGACCACCGGTCTCGACCCGATCGCCCGCGCCGGGCTGTGGGACGTCGTCGACGAGCTGACCGCCAGCGGCACCACCGTCGTCCTCACCACCCAGTATCTGGAGGAAGCCGACCGGCTCGCCGACCACATTGTGGTCCTGAGCCGGGGTCGCGTCGCCGCCCGCGGCACCCCCGCCGAGCTGAAAAGGATTGTCGGCGGCAAGGTCCTGACCGCGACCGTCCCCGCCCACCAACTCGGCAGCCTGCCGTTCATCCCGGACGCCGATCACCGTCTCGACGACGGCCGGGTTCGGGTGGCGGTCACCGTCGATGACGCGCCCGCCGCGACCGAACTGGTCGCTCACCTGCACCGAGGCGGTATCGAGGTCACCGACCTGGACGTGACCTCACCGAGCCTCGACGACGTCTTCACTCACCTCGCCCACACTGGAGCCCACCGATGACCACCATTCGCACCACCACGACGGGGCGGTTCCCGATCGGGGACCAGCTCGCCGCCCTCACCGTCCGCAACCTGCGCACCAGCGCGCGTGTTCCGCAGCTGCTGATGTTCTCGTTGACCATGCCGATGGCGATGCTCGTCCTGTTCAGCCAGGTCTTCCGCAGCGTCGCCGCCGGGCCGGGCTTTCCGCCCGGGGTCAGCTACATCGTTTTCCTCACCCCGGCCATGCTCGCCGTGTCCACCGTGATGGCCGGCACGAATGCCGGAGTGTCCGCGGCGATCGACCACACCAACGGCCTGCATGATCGCTTCGCGACCCTGCCGATGCGCGCGGCGTTGCCGGGGGTGGCCCGCACCGTCAACGAGGCGGTCTTCACTCTCGCCCGGGCCGCGCTGCTCGGGATCGCCGCGGTCGCATTGGGTTTCGAGTTCTACGGCACCGCGCTCGATGCCGTCGCCGCGGTCGTCGTGCTGGTGGTGCTGGCCGGGGCGATGAGCGCCTTGTTCGGGCTCATCGGGGACCGGCTCCGCCGCCCGGATGTGGTGCAGTTCGCCGGAATGATGGTGATGATGCCGCTGATGTTCATCTCGAGTGCCTTCGCCCCGATCGAGACCATGCCCGGCTGGATGCAGGCCATGGCGACGGTCAATCCGGTCGCGCACGCCACCGACGCGCTGCGAGGGCACGTGCTCGGCACCGCGGCCATCGGTGACACCGCCGCAGCCCTGGTCGCGGCGATCGGGTTGTGGGCGGTGGTCACCGCCGTCCCGATTCTCACCCGCCTGGTTCGGTCAGCGCGCTCCCGCTGAACGAAGACTTACCCGCCCCGCCCTTTCCCTTCCGCAGGGAAAGGGCGGGGCGGGTTCGTCCTGTGCACTGCTGGTCCGGAGCCGGGCACTCTTCTGGCCCCCACCCTGCGAGAGGGTGGGGGCAAGTCCGGGGGTGCTGGAATCAGCGGATACGCCCGAGCGAGGCGACGACGGCGCTCATGCGGCGGCGCCGAGCAGATGCAGTTCCTCCGCCACGACCAGATCGACCTCTTCGCTGGTCAGACCCGAAAACAAATGTGTGGTCAGCATCGCTCTCACCTCCTCACGCGCTTCAACTGGTACGTCGAAGCGGAGAACCCGTCATCGACATCGACACCCATACAGACGAGGAACCCGGCTTTCGGACGCACGATGCGTCCGAAAGCGGTGACCGTCGTCCGTACCTGAAAGACGACTCAGGGGGTCGTCACCGCGCCGTCAGGCGGGGATGCTGGAGACGGAGAGGAACCGAACATCATGAGCGAGGACACTTCCACCACCACGACCACATCCGAGCCGCCCGCTGATCTCGACCAGCTCTGGCGCCGCTTCTCGAGCGACCTCATGGCCTTCATCGCCCGCCGGGTCTCGCGTCCCGAGGACGCCGACGACATTCTGTCGATCGTGTTTCTGCGGATGGCCAAGAGTTTGGACAATCTACGGGAGCAGGACCGCCTCCTGGGATGGATGTATGCCATCACCCGTAACGCGATTACCGACTACTACCGGTCGGCGCCTCATCGGCGGGAGCTCGCCGTCGACGCCGTCCCGGACAACCCACTCGGCGGCGAACCCGATCCCGACGAGGCGGCGGCGAAAGAACTCGCCTCGTGCCTGGTGCCGATGCTCTCCGGGCTGCCCGCCGAGCAGGCCGCGGCGGTGAAGATGGTCGACCTCGACGCCCGAACCCACGCCGCCGCGGCCAGCGAGGCGGGAATTTCGGTGTCCGGGATGAAGTCCCGGGTCCAGCGCGGCCGTGCCACTCTTCAGGCTCGGCTGCACGCCTGCTGTCAGATCAGCCAGGATCGCACCGGTCACGTGCACGACTATCAGCCGCGCAGCGGCGGAGCCTGTGCCTGCGGAACCACGCCACCGGACGATCAGTAGGCCGGCAACCCAGCGGGGTGACGCCGGTCATCCGCGCATAACTACGCACAGACGGCGGTGGGGGGGGGGGCCCCCCCGGGGCCCCCCCCCCCCCCCCCCCCCCCGGGGGGATGGGGGCGCCCCCCCCCCCCCCCCCCCCCCCCCCCCCCCCCCCCCCCCCCACCAAACCCGCAGGACCACGCCGGGG
>NZ_JBIRXS010000030.1:69535-92243 GCF_044389235.1 Rhodococcus sp. NPDC019647
GGGTCTTGTTCCGCAACGCGTCCGCCGAGCCGAGAAATTCGTTGGACGCCTGGGTGCACACACACGACCGCACCGCCGTGTCGACTGGCTATTGGCAGCCGCATCCGCCGCCGGCCGTCGCCGCCGGACCACAGCACGTCGACTTCTCGCTCTGATCGCAGCAGGTGGTCTGCCGTTCGGTGCTGCAGCACGTCGGTGCGGCAGCCTGGGATGGTGCGTCCGTCCGATCCGTCGTCGGCGTCTCGAACTCGTTGGTGCCCGTCATGGTGACTCCTTGATCCGTAGGGATGGGTACCAGATCAGACGAAGGAGGACGAGAAAGGACGCAACGCGGCCACGACGGTGGTGGCAGACGCGCGCTACTTCGCGGTGTCCAGGCGGAAGATGTTGGTGAAGAAATCCTTGATGGCCTGAATCTTCTCGTTGGTCAATTCGATGGCGTGGCGACGTGATTCTTCGAGTGCAGTAGACATGGGAACTTCCTTTCACAAGACGGGCACGGTCTGACGATCGACATTGTGCAGTTCGTCGGTGACATCCAGATGACGAGACGATGGCATCGGTGTAGATTCGTCGGCTCATCAATCGGCAAGCGTCCGAGTGAGTTCGGGACTTCTGGTCGGCTACATTGGCCCGATGACGACGAGCAGCCCAGGTAGCCGGGTCGAGATCACTTACTGCACGCAGTGCCAGTGGTTGTTACGCGCAGCATGGATGGCGCAGGAACTTCTCGGCACCTTCGGGCAAGACCTCGGCGAAGTCGCGCTCGTACCCGGCACGGGCGGAATCTTCCGTATCACCGTGGACGGCGAACTCATCTGGGACCGCAAGGAGAAAAGCGGATTCCCTGAGATCACCGTCCTGAAGCAACTGGTCCGTGACAGGGTGGCTCCCGACCGCCACCTCGGGCACAGCGACCGCGCCGAAACCTGACCTGTCAGATCTCAGCGACTCCTCGAGGACGCGCAACTCGTGGCCGAGCCGGGCGATCGGACCGTCGAGTCTCTCGGAGTCATTTTTTGCCCGCCCACTTGGCGCGGGGATCGAATCCGGATGCTCGCTCGGCGTGCGCGTATGCCCGCAGGGCTTCGGCGGCGGTGGTGTCCAGCTTCGGTGGCACCGTGACCTCGGTCCGGATCAACAGATCGCCCGCCGTGCCGTCACGTCTGGGCGCTCCGCGACCGCGAATCCGAAAGGTTCGTCCCGCTGCCGTGCCCGCCGGAATCTTCATTCCGACGGTTCCCTCGAGGGTGGGAACGGATATCGTTGCACCCAAGGCCAGCTCGCTGAAGGTGACCGGAATCGTGACGGTGAGGTCATCGCCGTCGCGGCCGAACACCGGATCCTCGGTGACGTGTACGCGAACGTACAGATCGCCCGAAGGGGCGCCCCGCAGGCCCGGTTCGCCTTGACCCGGGAGCCGGAGGCGTTGGCTATCGCACACGCCGGCTGGCATCCGGACGTTGACGGTGCGGGTGCGATTCCCGCTGCCGGTGCCTTGGCAATCTGGGCAGGGTGCGTCGATGACGAACCCGCTGCCGCGGCAGTCGTCGCAGGGTTCGCTGAACCCGAATGCTCCCAGGTTTCGGGTGACCAATCCCATTCCATAACAGCGCGGGCAGGCTCTCGCGGTGGTCCCGGGAGTCGTGCCGCTGCCGTGACATGCCGTGCATGTGGAAACGCCGCTCACTCGTAGTGGCACCACGGTGCCGCGGATGGCCGCTCGGAAGGTCAGTCGCGTGTCGGTCTCGATGTCACTGCCGCGCCGTGGGCGCGTGCCGGTGGTCCGATCGAACAGGTCCCCGGTACTGGTGAAGGGTGAGCTCCGCCCGAACAGGTCGCCGAGGCCGAAATCTCCGCCGCTGCCGCCGGCGCCCGACCTGGCACCGGCGTGGAATCCGCTGCGGCCGAAGGCTCCGGGGGTGAACAGCCTGCGTGTCTCGTCGTAGTCCTTGCGTTTGACCGGGTCCGAGAGCACGGCGTGCGCCTCGCTGACCGTTTTGAAGCGATCCTCGGCTCGCGAGTCGTGTGGGTTGGCGTCCGGGTGTAGCTCCCGGGCGAGCTTGCGGTAAGCCCTCTTGATGTGCTCGGTCGATGCGTCCGACGGGACGCCCAGGTCGGCATAGAAGTCGCGTTCCACCCATTCTCGCTGCGTCACTGGTTATCACCTCCTTCCGTTTGGGATCCTGGTCGATTCCCGGCGTGAGAAGCGCGCCAGGGAAGGCGGGGTGGCATTCGCCCAGTGCGGTGCCCCGTTCAGGCCGCGGACGAGGCGAGCGCACGCTCGGGACGCCGACGACCCGTGGTGACGACGTACCCGGCGGCGATCACGACGGCGACGGGCCAATCGATGATCTGTAGGGCGACGAGAACCGTCAGGGCGGCCAGATACGCGGTCTGTTCGGGGGTGGGGATCGGGACGTGCGCGCCGCGCGGCAGCGCGAGGGCGAAGCGCTCGGCTCGGTGGACCTGGTCGCGAAGTGTTCGGTGGGCGTCGTCCGGGTGCGGGCGGTTGCGGTCGTGTTCGGCAAGGGGGTCGTCGAGCGTCCGGCGGGCCAGACGGTGACCGATCCACAGTCCGGCGGCGGCCCCGCCGGTCACGGGTTCGGTGCCCTGGAAAGGAATGCTTGTCAACAGCAGCACTGCACCGAGTAGTGAACTGCCGGTGGCGAGTTCGACGCCCCGGCGGCTGGCGGCTCGCGCCGCCGGTACGGCGCACAGAATTCTCCAGGCTGTCGCCGGGTCGTCGACCAACAGATCGGCATACCATGGCGGTTCCTGGTCGTCGACCACGCCGATACCCACGTCCGCCGCTGCCAGAGCATGCGGGGCGTGCGCGGCGATCACCGCGACGATGGCACCTCGGCTCTGTAGCTGCTCGACTGCGTCGTGCAGGGCGGTGTCGGGGGCGTTGGCGGGCTCGTGGAGTTCGTCGAAGCTGTTCTGTCCGTCGCCGCCGAGGGCTGGGCTCCGGAGCGAGACCGTGCGGATGCCGGCGCGCCGGATGTACTCCAGCACCTGTGCATCGGGTACGACCGGGGTGAGGACCTGCGGATCGATCACCACGGCGTCGACCCGATCGAGGCGGCGCAACGCCGGTGGCCGCAGCGGCAGCACGGCGTGTCGGTCGGCCAGCCCCCGGCCGAGGGTGGCGGCGAACGACTCGCGTGCGGTGCGGGCTGCGGCCGGGGCGGCGACGATCAACGCGGTACCGGCGAGGCCGGCCTCACCGGTGGCCGCCCCGGCGACCGCGGCGGCTGCCGGGGCAGCGACCGCGGAACGATCGGCGTGACGTTCGACCGGTCCGACCGGGAGCGAGCGCGGACGGTGGGGGTGCTCGGGCGGATGGTCGTCGCCGGCGTGCTGCGCCAGGGCGGGTTCGTGTCGATGCCAGGCCTGCCGGGCCGACCAGGTCTCGGCGGTCAGTGTGGCCCGGATCAGCACGCTCACTGCGAGTGAGACAGGGTTCTGGGTCAGTGTCAATATCGCCGCCCCGGCGGTCGCCAGCACCACATCGGTGGCCTCGGGCCCGAGCTGGTTCTCGACGAGTCGCCGGATCCGGGGCTGGTAATCGGCGGAGATGACGGCCGCGGCCACCGCCGGTGGCAGCTGTGGCAACCGCAACGCCGCCGCGGCCAGCGACACGCCCAGGCCGACTCCGGTGGTTGCCAGTGCGGCTATCCGCCCGGCGAGGACGACGTCGTCGCCGGGTAAATCGAGCGGCCGTTCGTGTTCCGGTGTGCGAACGGAGTTTTCGGCGCTGCATACCGCGTCGCAGAGCTGTGTCAGAGACGGTGCGTCGTCGTCGACGGCGACGACGATCCGGGAGAGTGCGTAGTTGAGGTCTGCTGCGCTCACGCCGGGCAGGGCACGCACGGCGGCGAGGACGGCGGTGCCGACCTGGGGACCCTCGGGGGTGTCGAGCCCGCGGACCTCCATCCAGATTCGGTCGAATCCGCACCAGTATCGGCGGGACGGTGCGCCCCCGAGAAATTCCCGTGCCATATCCCGCGCCGACACCGCGCCTCCCCGCAGGGGGGCGGTGGCCAAGTTCATCCCGACGCCGGCCACCGCGGCGGCGCCGGTGACGGCGGTGTCGACGAGACTGATGCCGATCGAGGTGCCGGCCTGCAGGCCCCGCCGGGCTACTCGGACCGGCAGCAAAACCGATCCTGTGAGGTACGCGCTCAGGCTCATGTCGACGGAGGTCGAGGCGACGAAGGACTTACTGGGTGCGGGGCTTCGGCCCCGTCGCGGACTTCGACGTCGACTTCCGCTTGGCCTTTGACGTCGACGTGGAGGTGTCGCCTTCGGTGGACTTCGTGCGTGTGTGTGCGGGGCGTGTGTCGGAGTCTGGCGTGCGGCCGCGGATCTTGTCTACCGACCTGATCCCCAGACCGGCTCCGCCGCGCAGCCCGGCCCCGGCGCCCTGGAACACGCCCTTGACGGCTCCCAGCGTTCCTCCGACGACGCTGCCGCCCACCGCTCCCGTCGCCGCAATCGCGATGTCCGCAGTTCGACCGACGGTACGGGCGGCGCGATCGACGATATTCATGACAACCTCCCGAGAGGGTTATGGGTGTCGGTCGCACGGCGGCGACCGCCCTTCACATTACGCGCCAAAGGAGAACGCGGAGTTCAGTTATTCAGGCAGTCCGGCATTGTGCGGTTGCAGGGAGAAACCGACTCCGCGGATCGTCTGAACTGTGTGTTGGGCACCGATTGACGCCAACTTGCGCCGCAACGCGCAGATGTAGGTGTTGAGGACCTTCCTCGCGCTCGATTCACTCGCGACTCCCCACACGATCAGGAGGAGGTGCCGGCGCAGAACAATTCGGCCGGCATTCATGGTCATCACCACCATGAGATTGAATTCGGTCTGGGTGAGAGCCCTGCGCAAGCCATTGCATTCGACGGTTCTGCACCCCCAATGCAAGGACAGACCCGGCACCATCGGTGTCGTCGGCGGATGCTGCACGGATTTGGCACGGCGAAGTACCGCGCGAATCCGCGCCACAAATTCATCCTCGCCCATCTGCACGTCCAGAACATCATCCGCGCCTGCCTCGAGGGCAGTGATTCGGTCGTGGCCGGCATCACGCTGGCTGATCACCACGAGTGCCCCGTTGAAACGGGTTGCCCTCAGCGTCCGTACGGCGTCATGTGCGCTACGTCGTTCTGGCCGTAGGTCGAGGACCGCCAGGTCGGGCGCGTCGATGTCGGCCATTCGAATGCGGTCGATGACGGGTCGTGGGACATCGGCGTGGACGAGCACCACGCACGCAGGGATTGCGGTCGGGACGCTGAATGAGTTCACGCGTTTTCCTTGGATCGCCTCGAGGTCGCCTGCTTCGGCACACCATGTGCAGCAGTCGTCGCGGATGTATCGGAGCAGGCCACTTCGCTTCGCCGATACGATCGCATGGATCCGGACCGTTCGCTCTCCGACCGGTGTGCGTGGTGTCAGGGCGATCCGCTGGGTGTCGGCCATTGGTTGCCTCCGCACTGCGTGGGGTTTACCGGGAGTTGGTTTCGGGTCGGCATCGTGGCGGCGTGGCGAAAACAGGAATCGACGTAAGTGCGGATCCGATCGTGTCCGTGGTGGCGCAGGCGTTCACTCCGCCGTTGCGCGAGTTGTACGCGCTGCTGGTACGGGCAGGTGTGGTCGAGATCGTCGACTGAACCTCAATCCTTCCGCACTTCCACGAGGTCGCCGGGAACCGTCGTGAAGGACAAGGTGCGGTCGTGGGTGTGGTTCGTGCGAAGTACTTCTCGGATCGTGTGGCTGATTCCGGGTGTGCGGCCGAGGAGGTCGGGGGCGATCGCGGCTGCGGCCGTTGCCGCCGCGGCCGAACCGAGGCCCTGCGTCCATCCCAGCGGCCCGAGGGGCACGCAACCGAGGAACTGGCTCACTCCGGGGGTGCTGATCAACGCGGCCATGACGGCGAGGGACCCGACGGAGGTAGTGACGACGAGCGGGCTGCGGGAGTCGAGCAGAATCTGTCCGAGCTGGGTTCCGATCAGTGCGACCAGGGCGACGGTGGAGGCACGCTGCGGACCGCCGGTCAGGCTGGCCATTGCCCAGGCCGCTGTGGCTCCGGCCGCGGTGGTGGTGCCACGGAAGGCGACGGTGCGCAGCAGCGCTGCCTCGTCCGGACCGCGGGCGATGCCGTTTCCATTGTGGTTGGTCGCGCTGACTGCCAGGGCCGCCGCGGGGAGCGCGTCGGTAAGCATGTTCACCAACAACAACTGGCGCGCGTTCAACGGGGAGCGGCCGGTGGCGATGCTGCCGATGAGGGCGAACGCCACCTCACCGGCGTTGCCGCCCACCAGCACCGCTACGGCTGCCTGCACCCGCCGCCACAACTGGCGGCCCTCGTCCAGTGCCTCCAGCAATGCCCCGACTCGGCCATCGAGGAGGACGACGTCGGCCGCGCCGCGGGCGGGAGCGCTGCCGTGCGACGCGACTCCGATACCGACACTGGCAGCCCGGATGGCGGCGGCGTCGTTGGCTCCGTCGCCGACCATGGCACACACTCGCCCGATCCGCTCGAGGGTCTGCACGATCTGCACCTTGTGTTCGGGGGACATCCGGGCGAAAACCAAGCAACGCTCGACGGCGTTCTCCTGCTCGCGATGCGAGAGGTCGTCCCAGTCGGTGCCGCTGATCACCTGGTCCGGCGTGACGGGCATGCCCAATTCTTCGGCGATGGCGATGGCGGTGACCGGGTGGTCTCCGGTGATCAGCCGGACGCCGACACCCTGGTCGAGAAGCGCGGGCAGCAGGCCGGCGGCATCGGCGCGGGGAGTGTCGGCAAGGCCGAGCAACCCGACGGGCTCGAGATCGTGCTCGCAGAGTCGTGCCAGGGCGTCGGGGTCCTCGGCAGCCGCCGCCGCTTCGGCCGCGGTGAGGTTGCGCTGCCCGACGGCGATAACCCGGAGACCGGCCGCCGCCATCGATTCCACCCGCCCCGCGAGCGTGGATTCGTCGGATTCGCCGAAGGCCTCGAGCATCACCTCGGGCGCGCCCTTGACCGCGAGATGCGTGCCGGACACCGCGGCGGCGTAGGACCGGCCGGAACGGAACGGCAGGTAGGCCTGCCGGGTCCGGTCGCCGTCGGGCGCCGATTCGGTGTCGGCGGCGTCGACGATGGCGACGTCGGTGGCGTGATCGGGCGGCCCGCCGTTCGACGACCACCCGGTGCGGGCGGCGTAGGCCAGCACCTGTTTCCGCGAGCATCCGGGTGCCGGTTCGACGGCGGTCACCCGTAGGCGGTTCTCGCTGAGGGTTCCGGTCTTGTCGAAACACACCACGTCGACCCGACCGAGCGCTTCGACCGAGCGGGGTACGCGAACCAAAGCGGAGGACGTGGTGAGGCGACGGGCGGCGGACATCTGCGCGAGCGTGGCCACCAGCGGAAGTCCTTCGGGAATCGCCGCCACGATGACCGCGACTCCGCTGGTGACGGCGGATCGCACACCGGCGCCGCGGAGCAGAGCTATTCCGGTGACGATGGCGCCACCACCGAAACTGATCGGCATCGCCCGCCGGGTCAGCCGGCTCAGCTGGGCATTGAGGCCGACCTCCCGCACCTTCGCCGGTGCGAGGGCGGTGGCGCGTCGGGTTTCGGTGCCGCGGCCGGTGGCGGTCACCAGGGAAACGGCGGTTCCGGTGAGCACCGTGGTGCCGGCGTAGAGCATGCAGGTGCGTTCGGCCAACGGCGCACCCGGTGTCGGTAGTGTCTGTTTGACTACAGGAAGCGATTCCCCGGTCAGCGCCGACTCGTCGACCTCCACCCCCTCGGCGGCGAGTAGTCGTCCGTCCGCGGGAACCACCTCGCCGGGGCGGACCTCGATCACCTCGCCCGGCCGGAGCCGGTCCGCGGCGATGTCGACGTAGCGGCGGTCGGCCTCGACGTCGGCGACGTCCATTGTGTCACAGGGTGTTCCGAACTCGGTGAGCTTCCGTGCCGGAGCATCCTGGACAGCGAGAAGGCGATTCAAGACCTCTTCGGCGCGCAGTCGCTGGGTTGCCGAGATGCCGGCGTTGAGCACGAGCACGGACCCGACGAGTACCGCGTCGATGGGTGAGCCCAGGACCGCGCTCGCCGCGGAACAGGTCGCGAGGATCGGGGTCAGTGGATCGTCCAATTCGTCACGCACGGCGCGGAGGAACCCCCAGGCGGACAGGGCGGGCCGGACGCCGATGCGACCGAGTGCACGTGCGGGTCCGGTGGCGGCGAGCCCCGAGTATCGGCTTTTCGGAAGCTGGGCGGTGTGATCGTCTCTACGCGGCGGGGGTAACAACTCGCGCACCTCGGCGGCGGGAATCGCATGCCATTCATGCCCCGGCCGGGGTGCGGGCAGCGGCGCGGTGAGCACTCTGCGCGCCTTCGAGCGTCCCATCCATAGCCCCAGGGCCGCCCCGGCGGTGACCGATTCCGGTCCGCTGCCGGGCACACCGGGCAGCATGAGCAGGGTGCCGAGTGCGGACGCCTGCGCAGAGATTTCGATACCCCGACGGCTGGCGGTCCGCGCCGCCGGGATCGCGTGCAGGATGCGCCACACCCCGGTCAGGTCGGCTGCCCACAGGTGTGCATCCCACGGCGACGGAGCACCGTCGCGGGTGACACCTATCCCGACGTCCGCACGCCCGACGGCCTGCGGCGCCTCCGCCGCGACGACCGCGACTACTCGACCTTCTCGTTGGAGCTCAGTCACGGTGTGGCACAGGGTGTCATCGGTCGATCCGACCGGCGGGACCAGCCGGTCGAAACCGTTACGCAGCGAACGAAGGGCGTCGTCGTCGACCGAAACGACCTCGACCTGCGCGCGCCGGGCCTCGGCGACGACCGCGGACGCGTACGGGTCGTGGACCGAGCTGACCAGCACCCGGGCATCGTCGTCGGGTTCGTTGACCGCGGCGCCGGGCACGGCGTTGACCGGATGCCAGCCTGGACCGATGACGCCGCGCCCGACCGCGGTCCGGGCCGATTCCCACACCCGGGTCCGATCCCGGTCGCGAACCCCGAGAACCCGGCTGACGGTCAGCGCCGGGGTGTAGAGGGCGCGGGGATCGATCACCACCGCATCGACCCGGTCGAGGCGGCGCAGGGCCTCTGGGTGCAGGGGCAGCACGTCGTGCCGGTCGGCCACTCCTCGGCACAGGGTGCTGGCGAACAGCTCCCGCGCGGAACGGGTCGCCTTGGGGGCGGTCACCATCGTCGCCGTCCCGATGTTGACGGGGTTGCGGGTCAGGGCGCCGATCGCCAGGTCACCTGCCAGACCCGCCGCGCCGGCGCGTTCGGCGTACCGCTCGACCGGACCGGTGGGTCGGACCTGCCGTGGCGGGGGCGGGGGACCGCCGACGGCGGCGGGAAGAGCCGGCTCCACCCGTTGCCACGCCCGACGGCCAGACAAGGCCTCCGCGACGAGCGCGCCTCGTAGCGCGGCCTCGACGGCAAGTGAATCCGGCGACAGGGTCAGCGTGTATGCGGTCGCGGTCGCGCCCGCGAACAGCAGATCGGTGGCACCCGGGCCTACCGCGTTCTCCACCAATCCGCGCAGCCGCGGCTGGTAGTCGACGGAGATCACCCCCGAAGCCAGGACGGCCGGAAGGCGGGGCAACCGCAGTACTCGCCCGGCCAGCGCCACACCCAAGCCCACGGTGGCGGCCGCGGCACCGACCGCCCGGGCGACCAGCACCACGTCGTCGCCGGGCAGGTCGATCGGACACTGACCCGAACCCTTTGTGACCGCGGCAGTTTCGGCCGCGGCGACAACTCGACACAGCGCTTCCGGGCTCGGCGCAGCAGCGCCGGCAGTCACCACGATCCGCGACCACGGGCGATGCACTTGTGCGTCCTCGACACCCGGCACCGCCCGTACGGCGGCCAGTGCCCGTTCAGCCAGCACAGATCCGTGCGGACCGTCGAGACCGCGTACCTCGACCCAGATCCGCCCGCGCCCCGAGCCGCACCGCCGCACCGGTGTGCCCCCGGCGGCCTCTCGGGCCAGGTCGGCAACGGTTCGGGCTACCGCACGTGGCGACGGCGCCCCCGCCGACACCGCGGCCGGTCCTTTGAGCAACACCGATCCGACTCCGAGGGCGGTGGCCGTACCCACCAGGGTGGCGTCGAGCGCGGTCGCTGCGCCTAACGTGGCCGCCCGCGTCCCGGTATGCATGCACCGACTGGAAAAGGACGCGAGTCCCTTCACCAGTGTTCCGGCACTCACGGCTCCGGCTGCGCCGGGACGGTCGACAGCGTTGATCCGGACGTCTTTCCGGACCTGGCGGGCTTGGCACGATCTTTCGGAGTGGGTACAGCGGTGGGCTTACTCGGGGTCGACACGGCCGTCGGCGTGGCGGCAGCATCCTTCGGCCGCGCGGGCGTGAGCTGACGTAACACCAGCGCCGTGCCACCGGCCGCGAGGACGAGTGGCCACTCGACCAGACCGACGGTGCCGACCGCGCCTAGGGTCAGCAGCGCCGCCGGCGTCGAATGACTCCCGTAGCGTGCTCCGCCGACGGCACCTTCGGCCGTACCTCGAAGACTTCCGACGACACTCCCCACCGTGGCACCCCCCACCGCGCCGACCGTGGCGACCGCGGCCTCACCGGCCCCGGTAACGACCCGTGCGGTTCCCGCGAGAATGTTCATCTGCACTCCACCCACTCCGCGTATGCACGCCCACCGCGAACGTTCCGATGCGAAGTGGGCTCGAATTACCCCACCCGCAACCCTATTCCCCGGTGAACGGAAAATGAACAGGCAACGTCCAACAGATGTACAGTCTTGTGTCGGGTCGGCGGCGTGTCTTTGTGAAAGTCAAGGCGTCCATTTACGTTCCATTGACCATTGACCATTGACCACCGCGCGCCCGGCCGGGGACGATGGAGGAGTGATAAGCGCCGATGAGGAAGGTCAGCTCATCGAACAGGTCATCGAGAGACTGACCTGCAAACACCCGCACATTCCGCGCCACGACGTGAGCGTCGTCGTGATGTCCGCGCACAACCACTTCCGCGGCCGCAAGATCCGCGACTTCGTGCCCCTGCTCGTCGAACGCTACGCCCACGAACAGCTCACCTCGATGACCGAACCTGCGTTCTGAGCAATCCACACCGCTCATGGTGTCCACTCCGCGCTGTGGCGCGAATGAGATTCGGCCACCAGCGAACCCCCACCGTTCACTTTCCGCTACATCGCTCCCGACACCACATGATTCGGACCTATTGTCCCCCAACTATTCCTTGGGGGTCCCGACCACACCTCGGGCACAGGGACCGCGCCCGAAACCTGACCTGTCAGATTCCCAGCGACTCCTCGAGGACGCGCAGCTCGTGGCCGAGCCGGGCGGGGATCGACTTCAGGTCGGGCACCGCGCTGCGGCAACCGGTGACTCCGAAGGAGATGATGTCGTCGTTGCTCGTGCAGGTGATGTTCAGCGCCTGGCCGTCCACCGGAATGGACAGCGGGTAAATGGCGTCGAGCCGTGCACCGTTCCAGTACAGCGGGGAGCTGGGCCCGGGAACGTTCGAGATGATGAGGTTGAAAGGCGGACGCAGCCGCGAGTTGTGCCCGAAGAGCATGCTCGCGCCGACCGGCGCCGCACCGACAGCGCTCATCGCCAGGATCTGGGTGGCGCTCATCGACTCCAGCGCCTCTTTGCCTTCGCACATGCTGGTGCGAATCGTGTCCAGCCGATCCGCGGCATCCGGCTGGTGCGTGCCGAGGTTGCACATGAGGACACCGATATTGTTCCCCGTCGCGGCCTGGCGCTGGTTCTGCAGCGACACCGGCACCATCGCGACCAGGGGCTCTGCCGGGAGCGCGTCGTGATCCTCGAGGTAGCTGCGCAGCGCACCCGATGACATCGCGAGGACGACGTCGTTGATGGTGGAGTCGGACAGTTTCGCCACCAGGCGCAGGCGTTCGAGCGGCCACGACTGGGCAG
Organism: Rhodococcus sp. NPDC019647; assembly: GCF_044389235.1. Classification (NCBI taxonomy): domain Bacteria; kingdom Bacillati; phylum Actinomycetota; class Actinomycetes; order Mycobacteriales; family Nocardiaceae; genus Rhodococcus; species Rhodococcus sp. NPDC019647. Next base: position 81,494 of record NZ_JBIRXS010000030.1, read on the forward strand.
CGAACTGACGTGCACCGGTGATCGGAACGTTGAAGGGAGTCTTCGGAGCGGAGAGGGCGAGCGGACCGCCCTTGTCACGGAACGCTCGAGTGATCGTTCCGGCGAGTGCGGGAACGAGTCCGGCAACGTCTCCGGCGGTGTCGCGCGCGGTGCGCAGCGTGGCGCCGGCAAGGTTGGAGAGGCTGAATCCGCCCGAAGATTGCGCGCGGGGCGGTCGTGTGTGTGCACGCTCCCACGGAGCGGGCATATCGCGCTCCTCGGAGTTTTCACTGAGCGCGTTGCGCAGCATCTTCATCGCGGTGACGCCGTCGGCAACCGAGTGATGGATCTTGGTGTAGACAGCAAAGCGTCCGTCGCTCAAGCCCTCGATGAGGTGCATCTCCCACAACGGCCGGCTCCGGTCGAGGAGCGATTCGTGCAACCGCGAGCACAGCGCCATCAACTCGGCCTCGGTGCCCGGAGCGGGCAGGGCGTCGTGGCGGATGTGGTGCTCGAGGTCCAGTTCGTCGACCGTCTCCCAGCTCCACTGACCGAACGAGGACAGGGATCGACGCGCACGCTTGGCCAGTTTCGGGGCAATTGCTCCGGTGCTTTCGGCGAGTGCGCGGTCGAGCATGGCGCGGATGTCGTGCGTGTCGGCACCCTCCGGCGGCTGGAAGATTTCGACACCGCCGACATGCATCGGATGCTCGCGAGACTCGCCGAGGAGGAACATCGAGTCGAGAGGTGACATGGGGAGCGGCATCTATGGCCCTTTCCATCCCGGGGACGTTTCCCGGATCGCGGGAGGTTTCGTCTCTGGTTTGAGGTGACGGCGGGGGTTGGTGGCCACCCTTGTCGGGCGCCACCACTAAGTAACTAATCGATATGGGACGGGTCACGAATCAGTGACGCTGGTATTTGTACCAGGTTCTCGGTGAGCCATGCCACTAGACAAGCGTCCAACTCGAGACGGCGGTGCAGGGTATGTGACACCCACGTGAACAGGCGAAAATTGTGCACCCAGTGCGGAATTCGAGTGAGTGTGCCCTGGCTAGAGTCAAAAGTCCCATATCAGCGACAATCACGGCATGGACAAGCCGTGGGCGGTAGTGAAACACGTGTCGTTCGAGGGGCCGGGATTGGTTGGGGCCCTTTTGAAGAACCGCGGGATTTCTTACGTCGAATACCCGATGTATCACGCCTTCGAACTTCCCGCCGCGGCCGACATCGGCGGTCTCGTGGTGATGGGCGGTCCGATGGGTGCGTTGGACGATGTTACCCACCCGCAACTTCCGCGAGAGCGAAAATTCATCAGAGATTCGGTCGACGCCGGGCTCCCGGTTCTCGGAATTTGCCTCGGCGCCCAACTTCTCGCCGCTGCTTTCGGCGGTGATGTTCGGACCGGTCCGATTCCGGAGCACGGCGCCGGACTGGTGACAGTCACCGACGAGGGCGCCCGCGATCCCGTGTTCGGTTCGGCCGGAAGTCAGTTTGCCGTCGTTCACTGGCACAACGACACCTTCGATCTTCCGGAGGGGGCGACTCGGCTCGCGAGTAGTGAGGCCTACGAGAACCAGGCCTTCAGGCTCGGTCGGCGTGCATACGGATTGCAGTTCCATGTCGAGCTGACGCGCGAGCACCTGTCGGTGATGCAGAACCACATGCCCGCCGGCACGGCCCCGTCCGGAGAGCATATGGATGATGTGGCTGCCGTCGGGCGAGTGGTGATCGGCGCGTTCCTGGACCTCGCCGACGGCTGAGAAATACTTTCCGGCTCACCGATGAGTTTCGAGGACGACGGCAGTCTGTATCGATGACCTTCCGCTGGGGAAGGACTTCGAGAAGGAGATTGCGATGTCCCGGATGCTCTTCGTCAACCTGCCGATCAAGAATCTCGACGCCACCAAGAAGTTCTTTGGTGATCTCGGGTTCGAGTTCAATGCCACTTTCAGCGACGATTCGTGCGCCGCGATGGTGATCAACGAATCCACGTCGGTGATGTTGCTCGTCGAGCCGAAGTTCCGGGACTTCATCGAGGTCGACATCTGCGACACCTCGAAAGCGGTCGAGGCCCTCTTGTGCATCTCGGCCGAAAGCCGCGAGGAGGTCGACGCCCTGGTGGACAAGGCCCTCGCCGCAGGCGGAAGTGCATGGGGCAAGTTGCAGGACGAGGGCTTCATGTACGGCCGGGCGTTCCGCGACCTCGACGGTCACGTCTGGGAGGTCATGTGGATGGATCCGACGGCCGTACCCGCGTAAGGATCAGGTCGGTGGAGTCTGCGGCAGCCCGAACTTCTCGAACAGGTCGAGATCGAAGAAGCAGACGACGTGCGCGACTCCACCGGCCGTGACGTCGAGGACGTGGAGCTGGAACGGCCGGTGCACGCCGTCCTCGCCTCGCATGTAGAGGCCGAAGGCGGGCTGGCCGTTCGCCCACGAGGGGAGCAGGCGCATGTCGCCGGCACGTTGCGCCGGACAGTTGGTGCTGATGAGCCGGCCGATGTTCTTACCACCGAGGTACCAGCCGTCGAAGGGCGGCATCTCCCACACGGCTTCCTTGGTGAAGATCTCCACGATTGCCTCGACGTCGTAGTTCTCGAAGGCCGTGACGTACCGCTCGAGGAGGGCCTTTTCCTCCGGGGATTCCGGTTCGACGAGGGTGTCGGTGGTGGGCATGGCCAGTTCGAGCTGCGCGCGGGCCCGCTGCAGCAGGCTGTTGACCGCGGGGGTCGTGCTGTCGAGAGCCGCGGCGACCTCGGACGCCTTCCACTGCAGCACGTCGCGCAGCACCAGGACCGCGCGCTGGCGGGGAGGCAGGTGCTGCAGGGCGGCGATGAACGCCAGCCGCACCGATTCGCGGGAGGTGACGATGTTCGCGGGGTCGCTGGCGTCGTCGTACACGGTGTCGGGAATCGGCTCGAGCCAGGGCACCTCGTGCCGTTGGACCAGCTCAGCGGTGGGATCCGAATCGGGCGCACCAAGCCCGCTGGGCAGGGGTCGCATGGACCGGCTCTGCAAGGCCGTCAAGCAGGTATTGGTGGCGATCCGGTATAGCCAGGTGCGCAGCGACGACTGCTGCTTGTAGCCCCCGTACCCGCGCCACGCGCGGATGAACGTCTCCTGCATCTGGTCTTCGGCATCGTGGAGCGAACCCATCATGCGGTAGCAATGGGCCAGTAACTCACGTCGATAAGGGTCGGCGAGGGCGAGGAAATCCTCGTCGAGCGACTGCGCGGCCGTCATAGTGGGCAGCTTACTGCTGCCCACCGACGAGTGTCGGCACTCGTGCGCACCGACCCGAAGTTCAGCCCCGGTTCACCATCGGCTCTCCCGTCTCGAGGAGTGTCTTCAGTCCGCTCAGGACCTCGTTCCAGCCACCACCGGCGCCTTCCGGTTCGTGCTCGCCCGCGACCATCCGTGCCATCTGCGGGGCGTTGGTGAGATCATGCGTCACAGTCAATTTCGTAACTCCGGGTCGACTCGACGGCGCAATGTCGTAGGTGAGGGTGGTGAATCCTTCGATGTTGTCGGGGTCCATCAGCATGCGCCACGTCTGGACGAGCTTCTTCGGCGGATCGCACTCGAGCACCTCGCCGTCGACGACGACGTCGGGCACTCCGGGGTGGGCCTTCATCTCATCGCTGGCGCGCGACTCGTACTTGCCTCCGGGCCGGAGGTCGTAGTGCACGTGTCCGCCGTACCCGTACCTCTCCGACCACTCCGGCTTGGTGACGGCCTCCCAGATCGCCTCGGGTGTTGCCTTGATGTACACGGCATAAACCTGCACGAGTTCAGTCATTTCTCTTCCTCCAGTTCGGCTTTCAGCTGAGCGAGCGCCGCGGCGTGACGCTCGGTGTACTTGTCGATCCACCTCTGGTGGATCAGCTGGATCGGCACGGGGTTGAGATAATGCAGCTTTTCCCGGCCGGCACGACGCGTGACCACCAGGCCCGCGTCTTCGAGTACGCGCAGATGCTTCATGACCCCGAACCGGGTCATCTCGACCTGCGACTCGAGTTCGGTCAGCGTCTGACCGTCATGGGCGAACAATCGATCGAGGATCAGGCGGCGCGTCGGGTCGGCCAGCGCCTTGAAGACGTGATCGTCGTCCATGGCTCCACGATAGGTGACCATTTGGTCACATGTCAACGAATTCGCGTCCAGTTCACCTCGGTGACACGGTGCGACGCCGAAGTCGGACATGTTCGCTCCCTAGCGTCCGGATGTCCCGTTGGCATGCATGGAGGTAACAGACAGTGACCACAGCACCACTCAATCGCCGCGGCTTCCTCGGCCGGACCGCGCTGACCGGCTTGGGCGTGGCGCTCGCCGGTAGTGTCGAGGCCTTCGTCCGACCTGCTGTGGCGTCCGCGGTGCCCGGTCGGGCGATCGGCTACGGGCCGCTGATTCCCGACCCGAACAGAATCCTCGCGCTCCCGGCCGGCTTCTCGTACACGGTGGTGTCCCGATCCGGTGACACCAAGTTGGACAGCGGTGAGTCCGTGCCCAGCGACTTCGACGCCAACGGCGTGTTCGCCCGGCAAGGTGGGGGATCCACTGTGGTCAGCAACCACGAGATCGGTAAGGACGAGCCGTTCGGCGTCCCCGCAGTCGAGGGGCTCACCTACGACACGGGTGCGCGCGGCGGTACCACCACCACAACGGTGGACGCGGAAGGCAAGTGGCTGGGTCAGTACGTGAGTGTGGCGGGGACGGTGAACAACTGCGCCGGCGGGATCACGCCGTGGGGCACGTGGCTGACCTGCGAGGAAACCGAGGCCCGCGCGGGAACGGGCGGATTCCTCCTCGACCACGGGTACGTCTTCGAGGTCGATCCGGCCGGACAGGACGCCAACCGGGGCAAGAGTCCGGTGCCCTACAAATTCCTGGGCCGGTACGCACACGAGGCAGTCGCCGTCGATCCGGCGACCAATGCCATCTACCTGACCGAGGATGCCTCCGATCCGAACGGCCTGTACTACCGGTGGACGCCGCCGCAGGGTTTCCGCGGGGGACCCGGCGCGCTCCGCGGACTCGCGCAGTTGCCGGGCGGGGACACCGCAGGCGCACTACAGGCGATGGCGTGCTTCCAGGATGGTGTCCACGTCCGCGACCTGTCGCAGGCGACGAAACCCGGTGTCCGGTACGCGGTGCAGTGGGTGGACGTGCCCGACCGCGACGCCAAGAGCACCCCGGTGCGCAAGCAGTTCACCGACGACCAGGTGACGCGCAGCCGAAAGTTGGAGGGGCAGTGGTGGGGTGACGGTGGCGCCTACTTCGTCGCCAGCTTCGCGCGTACCGGCGACGGCAGTGCCGCCGAGCACGACGGCCAGGTCTGGTTCTACGACCCGGCGACGGAGACCATCACACTGAAGACGTTGTTCGGCGTCAACCCGGACCCGGCCGTGGACACCGGAAACTACGACGGCCCCGACAACATCACCGTGTCACCGCACGGCGGTGTCATTCTCGCCGAGGACGGCGACGGCATCAGTCACCTGGTGGGGGTCACGGCGGAGGGGGAGCCTTTTGCGCTGGCCCGTAATGAGCTGAACGACAGCGAGTTCTGCGGTCCGGCGTTCAGTGCGGACGGGAAGACGCTGTTCGCGAGCATTCAGTCGCCCGGGCTGCTTCTGGCGATCCGTGGTCCGTGGCGCCGCCCCGTGCTGTGAGTACTTGTTAACAGCGGGGTGTTAACAAGTACTCACGGGGGGTGATTCAGCGGAGGAGAACGCCGTTGCCGGTGTCCGTGACCGGGGTGCCGCCGAGCACGCCGGCCACCTGGTCTTCGCTGAGTCCGAGGTCGCGCAGGCGATCCCAGACCGCATCGAATTCGATGAGCTTGGCGTTGAGATCGTTTCGGAGGCGGTTCACCTCGTCGCGAATCTTCTCGGCCTCGTTGATCGCTTCCAGGGTCTGCTCGGGCTGAGGCAGGAGCAGGGACAGGAGCCGGTCACGAGCGTCCGCGCTCAGGCCTGCGAACGGCTGCTGGTCGGCGGGCGCCTCGTGCCTGCCTCCGCGGGCACCGGCGGACGAGATCGGCGTGGTCTCCGACTCCGATGCCCGGTCGGCCGCCATGGCGTAGTCCGGTTCCTGCACCGGATCCTGGTCGCTCGACAGGTCGATGGTGCGACGCAGCGGGCGGTTGGGCAGCAGGATGACGGCGAGCAGGGTGACGAGGGCGACGAGCGCGGCGATGAGGAAGATCCGGCCGGTCGCGTCGCCATATGCAGCACGAATGACGCTCTGCACGGGTGCGGGCATGGACGTGAGGTCCAGGCTGCCGCCACCGCTGCTCGACCCTGCCGGGATGCCGAGCTTCGCGAATCCGTCGGCAGAGATGTCGGAGACCCGTGTCGCCAGGACCGAACCGAGAACCGAGACGCCGATGGCGCCACCGAAGGTTCGGAAGAAGGCGACCGAACTCGAGGCCGCACCGATGTTCTGGACGCTGACAGTGTTCTGCACGGCGAGCACCAGGTTCTGCATCAGCATGCCCATGCCCAGACCGATGATGGCAATGTAGAGGCTGACGAGGGTCAGGCTCGTCTCGTGATCGAGGGTGCTCAGCAGCCCGAAACCGATGATCATCAAGACGGCGCCGCCGACGACGAACGACTTCCACTTGCCGAACCGGGTGATGAGCTGTCCGGAGCCGACCGTGCCGATGAGCATCCCGGCGACCATCGGAATAGTGAGGACGCCGGCCATCGTGGGGGTGTAGCCCCGCGAGGTCTGGAAGTACTGCCCGAGGAAGGTGGTGGAACCGAACATTCCGACACCGACGGCTACGGACGCGATGATCGCGAGGCCGGTGGTCCGCTCGGTGACGATCTTCAGCGGAATGATGGGAGCCTTCGCCTTGGCTTCGACCAGGACGGTTGCCACGAGGAGGAGCACACCGGTGCCGACGTACAGCGCCGTCTCGCGGGAGAACCACTCGTAGTAGCCGGCCTTACCTGCGAACGACACCCAGATGAGCAGGATGGACACGCCCGCGGTGAGGAGCAGCGCTCCGAGCCAGTCGATGGAGACGTCGTCCTTCTTCTCCGTCGGAAGGTGCAGTGTGCGCTGCAGCAGGAACAGTGCGACGACGGCGAGCGGGACGCAGACGAAGAACGTCCAGCGCCAGCCGAGGGGGCTGTCGACGATGACTCCGCCGAGGATCGGGCCGCCCGACATCGAGACCGCCATGACGGCACCCATGTAGCCGGAGTACCGGCCGCGCTCGCGAGGCGAGACGATGGTGCCGATGATGGCGACGACGAGCGCGGTCAGACCGCCCATGCCGACGCCCTGGATGACACGCGCGGTCAGCAGAAGCGGCACGTTGTGTGCGAGCCCGGCGATCACCGAACCGATGACGAAGATGACGATCGCGCTCTGGACCAGGACCTTCTTGTTGAACAGGTCGGAGAGCTTGCCCCAAATGGGCGTCGAGGCGGCGTTGGCCAGCAACGCGCTGGTGATGACCCAGGCGTACGCGGTCTGCGTCCCTTTGAGGTCACCGATGATCGTCGGCAGGGCGGTGGAGACGATGGTGGTGCTCAGCAGTGCCGTGAAGAGGGCTGCGAGCAGGCCGGTGAGGGCTTCGAGAATCTGACGGTGACTCATGGGCTGCGGTTCGCCGACCGGCGTGCGGATATCTGTTTCGGTCATACGCTTTGTGTTCCAATCGGGTTCGAGCTCGATACGATCCGGTGCTCGGCATCGAAGAGTGTTTCCTTCAGATGCCGGATCGAGTCGAGGGCCGTGGCTGCCTCGGTTTCGTTCCATCCGGTCAGCATTTTTTGCATGCGTGCGGCACGTTGTGTTCGTACGTATTTCACGTACGCCAAGCCGTCGTCCGACACGCGTATTCGGAATGCACGTCCGTCCGCAGGGTCCGGGTGCCGGGTGACGTACCCGGCGTCGACCAGATCGGTGATCTGGCGACTGAGGGAGGACTGACTGACGCACATTTCCGTGGCCAGTTCGTTCTGCCGGCATTCACCCCTCCCGGCCAGGACGAGAAGAACTCCTGTCAGGGCGCGGGGGAGGTGGTCGTCGGCTTCCGACGCCAGGGCATCACGAAGCACCCGACCGAAGAGGAACACCTCGTCGATCAGAGCTTCGGTCGTGCCGAGCGAAACGGACGACACGGAAGACGCGGATGGCGTGGACATGGCAACAACCCCTGAGGACGACTTACTTTCTGCATGCAACTATATACATCGTTACCCCAAGCAAGTAACTGTTTTCGCTGTCTTTCCCGTCACAGAGCGTTGAACGACGTTGTGAACGCGTCCGCCCTAGGTGGGGTCAGACGGTAGCGAGACGCCGCCGTTCGCCGCCGACGAGCTGGCGAGATACTGCCTGCACGCCCTGACCGCCGCCACCGGTCTTTCGACCCGGGAACCGGTCCAGCAGCTGGTGCAGGTCACCATGGATGGGTTGCGCCGGCGCGCTGACCGTGTCGCTCCTTAGAGGGTCGACAGGATCTGTTCCATGGTGGTGATTTCCTGCTGCTGGGTGGTGATGATGTTTTGCGCCATCGCTTTCGCCTGCGCGTTCTGGCCGTCCTCCACCTCGGTCTGGGCCATGGTGATCGCACCCTTGTGGTGCTCGATCATCTGGTTGAGAAAGAGTTTGGCGGCATCGACGCCCTGGGCGTCGCGCAGGGCAGCCATGTCTTCGGCCGACATCATCCCCTCCATGCCCTCGCCGCCCTCCATGCCGGGCATGTCCATTTCACTGGTGCCCGCCGGCGGGATCACCACTGGTGCCTCGGGCATCTGCATTCCGGTGCCCATGGGCATGGACTCGGTCATGTTCATGCCGGTCGTCGTGGTCGCTGCGGTGCCTTGGCCCCACGCGGTCAGCCAGGCGTTGAGTTGCTCGATTTCCGGGCCCTGCGCGGCCTTGATCTGCTGCGCGAGGTCGACCACCCGGGGGTCGATCCCCTGCTTGGTGAGCAGAATGTCACTCATCTCGATCGCCTGGCTGTGGTGGGGAACCATCCCCTGCGCGAAGGCGATATCGGCGTCGTTGTGCTCGGCGGCACCGTTTTCGGCACTTACCGAGGTGGTGGCGGCCGAGTTGGTGGTCGCGGTGCTCTCCTCGGTGCCGGAGTCACCGCACGCGGTCAGGGCGAGCAGCAGCGCCGCCGATGCGGCGCCGAGGGCGAGGGACTTGTTCATCGACAACTACCTTCTCTCTTCTTTCGGCGGATGCGCTGACGAAGACGGGGGTCAGTCGAGTGCGGAAAACAGCTCGCGGCCGGCCCTCTCACACCGCAGGCACGCCGTAGCGCAGTCGAGGTCGGTGCAGGCCAGAAGTGTCGCTGGGTCGATGTGCCGCAGATCCTTCGGATAGCTCTCGAGCATCTGCTCGGCTGTGCTCACGATGACTCCCTTTCGTGAAAGGGGCATGTCGGCGGCGGACGCCGCTGAAACAACGTCGGCCTCGTCACCCTGTACCCGTAAACCCGTACGGGTAAACAGTCGGTCGGTCCGCGGCGCGGGTGTGTGGTGGGTTGCGGATGCATTGCCTGCGCCGCCTCGTCGAAATTTCCGACGAGAACGCCGGGGTGGACGGCGACGACTGATCCTCGAGCCGGGCTGTGGGTTTTTCAGGAGCGGACGAGCCGGGCGATCGCGTCGGTGGCCTCTTTGATCTTCGCGTCGGCTTCGGGACCGCCGGCAACGGCGGCGTCGACGACGCAATGACTGATGTGGTCTTCGAGCAGTCCCATGGCCACGGCCTGCAAGGCCTTGGTCATCGCGGAGACCTGGGTGAGGATGTCGATGCAGTACTTGTCTTCCTCGACCATCCGCTGCAGTCCGCGGGCCTGGCCTTCGATGCGCTTGAGGCGCTTGAGGTAGGCGTCTTTTTCGGTGATGTAGCCGTGCGCGGCATGGTCATGGCCGTCGGTCTCGGCAGGTGCGTGGGTGGCCGCGGGAGTGGTGGCCATGGTGTCCTCCTGGAATCCGAGTGTCATGCCGAGCACCCCCGATTATGCCCGCCCGGGGTATTCAGGGCGGGGTGTGGGCCCTCGACCCGGCGGCCGATCGCCGATGCGGCACACATCACCGCGCACCGGGCCACCGCCCGGGTCGCGGGGTGTCGGACGATGCGTAACAACGTCGTTGTCACCGTTGCCATGATCTTGTCCTTTCGGGACCGGATTCGGGTTAACCGGCGCGGGTTGGGCGGGCGGGTACCCGCCCACCCCGCGCCTCCTGGATGCGTTGCCTGCGGTTATTCGGTGAGGGACCGGAATCGGCGCAGTCGCAGGCTGTTGCTGACCACGAACACCGAGGAGAGCGCCATCGCCGCACCGGCGAGCATCGGGTTGAGCAGTCCGGCCGCGGCCAGGGGGAGGGCGGCGACGTTGTAGGCGAAGGCCCAGAACAGGTTTCCCTTGATGGTGCCCAACGTCTTGCGGGCCAACCGGATCGCATCCGCGGCGGCGCGGAGGTCCCCGCGCACCAGGGTCAGGTCACTGGCCTCGATCGCGACGTCAGTGCCGGTGCCCATCGCCAGACCGAGGTCGGCCTGCGCCAGGGCGGCTGCGTCGTTGACACCGTCGCCGACCATCGCGACGACCTTGCCCTGGTCCTGCAACCGTTTGACGACGTCCACCTTGTCGGCGGGCAGCACTTCGGCGATCACCTCGTCGATACCGACCTGGGCGGCGATCGCGCGGGCGGCGGCGGTGTTGTCGCCGGTGAGCATGATCGGCGTCAGGCCCAGCCTGCGCAGCTGTCCGATCGCCTCGGCCGAGGTG
>NZ_JBIRXS010000031.1:0-89737 GCF_044389235.1 Rhodococcus sp. NPDC019647
TCAATCCCTTCTAGCCCAAGGGTTGAGGCCATTGTCCCGTTTCAGGACTGGCTGATCACGCACCGCCACACCCCGACTTTTTCAGGTCGAAGTAGATAACAGGTAGCAAAACGAGGAGTGCCGGAGAGCTTGCTGAGCATCGACCTCGCGGACGGGCACCAACTGATGCCCCGCGAACTCGCCACCCTCGTGCACACCGAGTCGACGAAATTCCTCGACACCATCACGGAGATCTGTCTGTCCCGCGGGGAGAACCTGGTCCTTGAGGGCACGTTCAGCTGGTCCGGCCTCGGCCCGCGGCTCATGCGCGATCTTGCCTACGCGGACTAGGAGAAGTTCACGATCCTCGATGTCGAGGCACCCCAGCACATCACCCGGGCCCGGGCGTTGACCCGGTGGTGGCGGGGCCGGCAGGAGGCGTTGCGTGGCGGCGGCGGTCTGGGTGGCCGGTTCACACCGGGGTTCGTCATCGACGCCCTTGTGCACCGGTGACTCCGCGGAGACGGTGTGCGCCCGCAATGCCCGCGCCGCGTTCGATCACCCACTGTCCGCGGAGATCCCGACCGTCGAGCTGCTTGTCGAGCATGCCGACGGCGGGGGATGAGACGTGGGTGAAGGAGAACGGTGTCGTGGTCTACCCGCAGGTTCCGGCCGACCGGCCCGAGCCCTGACCGTCCGGGTCTGCGGCGCAGTCGCGGCAGATCAGCTGCTGCTTGCCGGCACGTCGCCTTGGTGATGGACCAGGAAGCAACTGGTGCAGTGACTGCGTCGGATTGTGTGCCGATGACGCGGACGGTCAGTTCTTCACCGGACAGGTCGGCGCCGGGGTAGTTCGAAGGATTCTGCGGTGTCGGTGTCTTCGACGTCCACGGCGGCGCCGCGTCGGTAGTCGATGCTGTGCCACAGGAACATTCGGGTGACCGGGGTGGGACGGAACTCGCGTCAGCGCGTACCGGGCCGCCGATCCCGGGACGGGCACGCATCGGGCCGATCTGCCAGATCCGCGGTGGCGTGGGAATGTGGGGTCGACGTCGGTGATCTCGTCGAGGGTGTCGATGAACCCTGCGGGGCGGGCCGTGATCGTGTCCGGGGTCGTCGGTGATCATGGCGGCCTCATCGGCGATGGTCGAGCGGCCGGAAGCGCGGCGGATAGGGCGACCGCCCACCGGCTGGTGGCGAGGACGCCTGCGTGCAGATTCGCCGGTGGACAGCCCCCGCATCCGGCCTGAATGCAGGTGGGTGTGTGCGGCGGGGGAGGTGGCGTGCGCGCAAGGGCTGGCGGGCGGGTTGACGACCAGAACATCCCCCGCACGGGGCGACAGCAGATCGGGGCCGTCGGTGTGGAGGTCGGCGATCGCCGTGGACCGGGGCCCTGTGGGGCGACGATGACGCCGACTGTGAGTGGTCACACTCCACATGCGGTGACACGGTCATGACAGTGCTCTCCCGGCTGCTGGGGGGTGTGGCCCGGCGGGCGCCTGCGCCGTAGGGTCGGTACCGCTGCGACCCGACGGTCGGCAAGGCTCCGGAGAAGGCGACGACCAAAGAGATTCGCGAGTGGGCGATCGGGGAGGGCCGTGAAGTGTCGCCCCGCGGTCGGATTTCGGCCGAGATCGAGCAAGCCTTCCATGACGCCCTGGCAAAGGAGGTTCCGGCAGAAGCGGTGCCGGCGACGAAGGCGCCTGTGAAGAAGGCTGTCACGGGCAAGGTTCCGGCGGAGACGTCGGTCGTGAAGGGGGCATCAACGAAGGCGGCGGCTGTGAAGTCGCTGCGGATGTGACGGCCGTGAAGGAGAAGGTCGCGAGGAAGGCCCCGGCGGAGACGTCGGTAGCGAAGTCGGCGGCCGTGAAGAAGGCGCCGGTGACGGAAGCGGCGGCGGGCACCGCTCCGGCGAAGGCGACGACCAAGGAGATTCGCGAGTGGGCAATCGGGGAGGGCCGTAAAGTGTCCTTCCGCGGTCGGATTTCGGCCTTGATTGTGCGAGCATTCCAGGACGCTGCGGCAAAGTTGCCGCTCCCGCTCGGGCGAAACGGGTGCGGGGCCGCCGTTGAGCGTGACCGACCGACTCCTGTTGCCGCGGTATGCCGTCTCGGGTGATCCCGTGTTCGGCACCGTGGAGGTCACCATCGAGGAGCTTGCTGAGTTGCTCGAACGTCAAGTCCCTGCCCGTGACCAGGATGCTGCAACGCACTGACGGTGCCATTTTGTGTCGAGCGGCGCGCTTTGATGACCGCCCGCTCGGGACAGGATGAGGCGGTGGGCGATCGATCCGCAGCAGACCTCGAGCGTGGACTCGCCATGCTCGCCGGTATGCGCGGACGACTTTGTGCGTCGGAGCGTGGGGACTTCCGCATCCCGACGACCGCGCTCGATGAGGTTCTCGATGAGCTGAGCAGTGTCGCACGATCTCGTGCGATCGTTGCGCCAAGCGAGGCAGGGAGGTGGCCATCCAGTGAAGGTGACGTGTGTCTTTCCGCGGCATTCGCACCTCGATCGCTCGTACGGCTGTGCATGCCGTGGGCGTTTATGGTGACGAGGTTGCGCGGTCGTTCGAGGAACGTATCGCCAGAACGGATCCCGACGATGCTGCACGGTTGTTCCTGCGGGGCGTGGAACGGGGCAAGGCGCGGCTGTTGGTTGGCCAGGATGCTCGGGTGGTTGATGCGGTGACGATGCAACGGTTGTTGCCGGCGGCGAAGCGTCTCGGGAAATGGCAGCGGTGCGGCCGATATGACTGGCCGCCGAAGGGCCCGACGATCGAGCGCACGTGAATGCGCTCAGCCGTTTCGATGCTGAGATCCGGCTCGTCGAAAATCGTTGCAGGCAAGTCCTGTCCTCATGGTGTCGATGAACGATTCCGTTCTTTTGGGGAACGGCGACGCTGGTGACCGAGGGGTTGCAGCCGCTCGCATGGAAAATTTAGTGTCATTCATAGGAATGGCAGGACTAGGTCGTCGACAGTGAGGCACTGCCCGCGGAGGGCATGTTCGTCCGGTATGACGGTGAGGGGCTGCCCGCCGGCGACCGGTGGCCCGTTCGCGGAGTCCAAGGACGTGATCGGCGGAGCGTCAGAGGACTTGGTCATTCGCTTGGGGGCCACATGGCATCGATGCCGAGTGCTGCCGGGGATACGGGCAGTCTGCCCGCGTCCGGTTGCGGAACGACTGTCGGTGGACGGTCGGGCCGTGGTGTGATATAGACCGCCGCTGCTGATCATCGCGGCAAGCATGACCCCGCACCGCACAGCACTCGTGAGGAGGAGAATTCAATGTCTGAGCCGTTGTCGGTTCCTCGGGCCGCCCGCCACGTGAGGGGGCAGTGGGAGAGCTTGGCGAATGTGCACGGGACCGGGCAACGGTTTCATGCCGCACTGGCCGAAGATCTTCCACTCGTGGCCCGACGGTGGATCGTCCGTGCCGTCGCCGAGAACACGCCGCTTGCACGAGCGGTACAACTCGAGATGCATGGACAGATCCGGCTCGGAGACTGGCGGCCGTTTGCCGCCACCCAGCTCATCGCCCCGGGGGAAGGTTTTATCTGGGCCGCGACGGCGAAAGTAAGGGGTCTGCCGATTCTGGGTTACGACCGTTTCACCGACGGTAGCGGCGAGATGCGGTGGCGAGTCGGCGGACTGATCCCCGTGATGTCCGCCCGGGGTCGTGATGTCACCGACAGTGCGGCCGGGCGCCTGGCCGGGGAGAGCATCTTCGTGCCGACCGCCTTTCCCCTGGCACGCTGGACCGGTGACGGGAACGATGTCTCGGCGACGTGGACCGTGGCTGGTCGCGAGGAAACCGTGCACCTGAACATCGCCGAGGACGGCGCCCTGCGCGGTGTGTGGATGCAGCGGTGGGGCAACCCCGAAGGGCAGGGGTTCGGCCGTTACCGGTTCACCGTGGCCGTCGAGTCCGAGCGTACGTTCGCCGGTATCACCATTCCGGCGCGCCTGCGCGCGGGGTGGGACACCGGCGGCGCGTCGGCCGGCGAATTCTTTCGCGCCGAGATCACCGACGCCCACTTCCGCTGACGTCACAGCCGCACGTCGCGTTGGGTGCAACTGTGCAAGCCTGCGTGCAGCGAGACATGTCTGGCATCCTCGGATCATGGCGGAACAGCGCAGAATTGAGCGCCTCGGCCCGAGCGACCTGACCGAACTCGCCTCAGACGTCGGGCCGGTGCCCATGAATGTCGGTGCCGTGCTCTTCCTCGCCGGTGACAGGGCAGCCGGTGACGGGACAGTGAATGCGGCGACGATCGAGGCCACGTTCACGAAGCGGATCAGCGGGATACGCCGGTTGCGGCAATGCCTGGTCGACCCGCCACCGGGCCTGGGCCGGCCGTACTGGGCCGACGACGAACTCTATGACGCCGGCGCCCATTTCGCACGGGTGCGCTGCCCGGACCAGGGTGACCGCGACGCCGCCCTGGCGATCGCGGTGGACGCAGTCACCGAGCCGCTGCCTCGCTCACGGCCGCTGTGGAGAGCGATCATCATCACCGACCTTGTCGGCGATTGCGGTGCGGTCGGCCTGGTGATGGTGCTGCACCATGTTCTCGCCGACGGAATCGGTGGTCTGGCGATCCTCGGGCATCTGGTCGATGGCATGGCCGCGGCGGGATCGGTGGACGAGATTCCCAGCGCGTCCCCGCCGCCACGGCCGATGGAGCTTCTCGCTGACTGCGCCGTCGAACGCCTCCGCATGCTGCGGGGATTCCCGGCCGCCGTGGCAGGCGTGCGCGGGGGCTGGAGTGAGCTCGGGCACAGTATTGGTCGCCGCGCACCCCGCTGTTCCCTGAATGTGGCAACCGGGCCGCGCCGCCGGGTGACGACGCTGGAGACCGACCTCCGCACTCTTCGGGAAGCAGGGAGGAGTTGCGGGGGAACCGTCAACGATGTCCTCCTGGCCGCGGTCACCGGAGCCCTGGCCAACCTCCTGCACCGATGGGGCGAGTTCCCGCTCGAGCTTGTGGTCTCGGTACCGGTCTCCGCCCGACGGTCGACAACGAGCGGGCACC
The DNA here is from genome assembly GCF_044389235.1 of Rhodococcus sp. NPDC019647. Taxonomy (NCBI): domain Bacteria; kingdom Bacillati; phylum Actinomycetota; class Actinomycetes; order Mycobacteriales; family Nocardiaceae; genus Rhodococcus; species Rhodococcus sp. NPDC019647. Next base: position 5,017 of record NZ_JBIRXS010000031.1, read on the forward strand.
TGGGAAATCAGGTGGGAGTCATGCCGGTCCGGGTACCGCTGGCCGGAGGCCCGGCGGAGCGGGTAACCGCCATTTCGAGGATTACCCGTGATCAGAAGAGGAGAACCCGTGGTACGTCCGCGGCACTGATCGGGCCCCTTTTCCGGTTTCTGGCAGCTGTGAAGCTGTTTCGGTGGTTCGTCGACCGTCAACGGCTCGTCAACTCGTTCTTGTCGAACCTGCCAGGTCCGCCGTCCCCACTGGCCATCGCTGGGGTTCCGATCGTGTCGATGGTGCCGATTACCGTCACTGCGGGAAATGTCGGTGTGGCGTTCGCGGCATTGTCGTATGCCGGCACACTCACGGTCACAATCATCGCCGACCCCGGCGTGGTACCTGAGATCGACGACCTCGCCGCAGCCCTGCACGAACAACTCCAGGTTTTCGACGAGGGCAACGAGTCAGCGCGGTAGACAGTCGAACAGAACACCTGCGAACAGTGGGTGCACATCATTCACGAGGACCAAGGAGGCTTGGGGATATGACAATGGCCGTATGCCCCAAGTGCAGACCTTGCGTGTGGACCTGGAAGAGGTCGGTGCCCGGCACTGGTGGGCCGCGCTCCTCGCGACCCTGTCCGAGCAGTACGGCAACGCGTACATGCGGTTCGTGGGGGTGGTCGACGGGAAACCGCGGTACTTCAGCGCGACTTTCGCCGTTCCCCGGACATGGGGATCGATACCTCCGCGTGAGGAATGGGCGCCCGGGATGACGGCTGCTCTGGCCGAGTTGCGGCAGCAGATCGAGGACGACGGGTGGCAGCACCTCGGCAGCGGAGATCAACCCTCGCAGTTGACGTATCAGCGACCGGAACAGCGGTCCGACCCCGAAACTTAGTGGCTCCCACCAAAGGCCGGGACTGCGATGAGACGACATCACCGCGGCTTGGTGCGGGTGCGCGGAAGTTTGGTGGCGATGACGGCGGCCTGAGTGCGGCGTTCGACGCCGAGCTTGCTCAACAACCGGGAGACGTAATTCTTCACGGTCTTCTCCGCGAGGAACATTCGCTCCGCGATCTGCCGGTTGGTCAATCCTTCGCCCAGAAGAGTCAGGAGTGTGCGTTCCTGATTGGTCAGTCCGGCGACCAGTCCTTCCTCCTCGGTGGGTTTCGTCCGCAGTTTTTCCATCAGGGCGGCGGCCGCGCGGTTATCGAGCAGCGACTTTCCGGCACCGACCTCGCGAACTGCGTGGGCCAATTCGGTGCCGCGGATGTCTTTGAGGGCGTACCCGCTGGCACCGGCAAGGATGGCGTCGAGCATGGCCTGTTCATCCGTGAAGGAGGTCAACATCAAGCACCGCAGGTCGGGCAGCTGGGAGAGGAGGTCGCGGCACAGTTCGATGCCGTTGCCGTCGGGTAGCCGCACGTCGAGGACGGCGACGTCGGGTTGCAGCGCGGGAATTCGTGCGAGGGCTTGGGCGCAGTTTCCGGCCTCGCCGATGACGGTCAGTTCCGGATCGGTGGAGAGCAGATCCGCGATGCCCCGGCGAACGACCTCGTGATCGTCGACGAGAAAGACTGTGATCATGCGGCTCAGAACTCCATTTCCGGTGGTCAGCGCCCTGCACGACAGGGTACGTGATGAGGCGGGCTCTTCTCGCCGCCTCGGGCATTTCTGCGATGTGGTCAGCGGAGGTCACCGGCGGGGCGGAGCAACGTGGTGCGGTGCCCGCTGATCTGTTCGATGCCGATTACGAGGTAGCGGTCGTCACGAGAGCTGCTCCACGGTATGCGGGCCGGGTCGGCGAACCCGATCAACCCGTCGGTGCCGGAGAGTACCCGTGATCTGCCCATTGCCAGAACGCTCCAGCCGGTGCGGGTGGCCGGGTCGATGGTCCCCGCCTCGAACGCGAGCACCCCCCGGTCGAACCGGTCGAACCACGGGTTGTTGCCGGTGGGGATGACGAGATAGTCGTCGAGGGCGGCGAATGTGACCGGCCGCACCGCGGGCAGGGCGTTCTCGGTGTAGACGAGCCGGCCGGTCGCAGCCGAGCGCAGCAACTTCCGGCATTCGGCAGTGGGGAGCGGACCGTCCGATCGCGTGGCCACCACGGGTGGGTTTTCCTGATACATGATTGCTTCTTCCGTGGGGGAGAACCGACCCCACCAGCATCTGGTCCCGTCCTAGGGGCGCAACAGAGGACAAAGTCGTCACTGTGGCCCTCGAGCGCCCTGACCGCCATTTTCCGGGAGTATTCCGGCTGTACTCGTTGACCGTCCTCCTCGAGCCACGTGAGAGGGGCGGGTGAACCGCCGTGCCTGCCTGCGTGGTCGTGGTGTGATGGGGGGCATCCTGTTCGAGATGTGCTTCGCGGCCGCCGTGGTGACGGTGCCGCTGTTCCAGGGCGTGTTCGCCGCAGCGCTCCCCGAGCCGTGGCAGATCGCGTTGCTGCTCCCGCTTCCGGTGATGGTGTGGGGCTGTCACGAGGTTTTACGCTGGCGGGCCCACCGGGGCAGGAAGGCCGGACACCGGGAAGAACCCCGAAGCCGGTGACCAACGGCCCTCCCGGCGCCGACGATTGCGCGGGACAGTGACCAGATGACCGACGACGCAGACACGACACCGACACCGCTTCCGCTGCGCGTGGCGGTGCCCCGCATCATGCGGTGTGCCGCGCGCACAGCGAACCTTCTTGCCCACCGGCGATTGCATCAACCACGCCAGCACCTCGGGCGCACGATGACCTTCGCCGACGGCAGCACCGGGATCGTCTATCGGGAAACCGCCGCCGACGTCGAGTCCGTCGACGACCCCGCTGTTCTCGTGGTCGCGTTCCGGCTGCGCGGTGTCCACGGCAGGGTTGGGCATGCACTGTTCCGAGCGGAAAGTCTGCTCAACACCCCACTGTTCGCGGGCTTCCCGGGATTCGTGTCGAAACTGTGGCTCACGGCGGACGAGCAGGGCCGCTACCGGGGGTTCTACCAGTGGGATGGTGCCCGGGCCGCCGACGACTACGTTCGCGCACTGTGGTGGCCACTGGCCTCGGTGAGCCACCGTACGTCCATCCGGTACCGGATACTGCCGGGTCTGCGCCGCGACGACGTCCTCGGTGCCGCTCAATCCGCCGAGAACCCTCGAGTCTCCGGCACGGCGTGGTGGCGGCTGGTGCGGACGGCGACGGATGCACCCCGGCAACCAGAACGGTGAGCGGTCCGACGTCCTCGTCGCCGGCGCGGGACCGACCGGACTCGCCGTGGCCCTCACCGCACACGACCACGGTGCCACCGTCCGGGTGCTCGATCGCAGGCCGCACCCCTGCCGTCCCTCGCAGGCCTTTCTCGTCCATCCCCGCACCCTCGAGGTTCTGCGCCCGCACGGGGTGACCGGGGCCATCGTCGGCCTCGGGCAACTCGGCCCTCGACTGCACGTCCATCTGAACAGGGGCAGCGTGTCCGTGACGCTGGGGAATTTCCGGCTGCCCGACACCCCCTATCCCCACCTGCTCCTTGTCCGGCAGGCTGACGTGGAAGCCGTCCTGCGCCGCGCGCTGGGCGAGCGCGGTATCGAGGTGGAATGGGACACGGCGGTGCAACGCTACGAGGTCGACCCGGCACACGGTCTCGTGCTGACGCGGTGCGGTGCACAGCACTTCGTGAGTCGTTATCTCGTCGGCTGTGACGGGCGATCGAGCACGGTGCGGGCGGCGGCCGGGATCGACTGGCGTGGGGCACCGTACCGGCGCGACGTTCTCCTCGCCGACCTCGACGTGACCGGCGGCGATGTCCAGACCGGTGATGCCCACGTCTTCGTCCGGCACCGGGGACTTGCCTTCCTGCTTCCGCTCGGCGAGCGGGCCCGCTGGCGGTTGGTGGCCCCCGTACCGGCGCACCGTTCACCGTCCCTGCCCGGCGATGTGCACCCGCAGGCGCTGCTCGACGAGCTCGGCGCCGGGTGCCGCGTCACCGATGTTGCATGGTCGCAACGGGTCCCGATCGAACACCGCCTCGCGGCCCGGTTCCAGGAGGGGCCGGTGTTCCTCGCGGGCGACGCCGCCCACGCCTACTCGCCGGCCGGCGGGCAGGGAATGAATGCGGGCCTACAGGACGCGGTCAACCTCGGTTGGAAACTCGCTGCCGCAGCCCGGTGTGACCTTCCCGATGGCGGCGCCCTGCTGCGCTCGTACCAGGAAGAACGGCGGCCTGTCGCACAGCGTGTCCTGGCCCTGACTCACCTGTTGCTGTGGTGCGAAGCCGGGACGGATCCGGTGCCGGCCTGTGCCCGGGGCGCGGTCGCCTCGATGGGGCCGCACCTGCTGCCCCGAGCTCTGCCGGGGCGGCGGGTGCAGACGCACCTGGTTCGGCTGCTGTCCCAACTACGGTGGGACTACCGGCGCAGCGTGTTGTCGGTCGATGGTGGCTCGGGTCCTCCCACCGTGGTGTCGGCGGGCCAGCGGCTGCCCGATGAGCAGATCACGGTCGACGGTGCTCCTCGTCGGCTGCATGATCTGACCGCGGCGCCGGGGATACATGTGCTCCTGTGCCGCGACACCCCCTGGTCCAGGTCTTCGCCCGCCGACGGCGGGTTCGTGCGAGTCCACCGGATACACAGTTGGCCCGGTGACGGAGTCGTGATCGTCCGGCCCGACGGCTACGTGGGATTTCGGAGCCCGGACAGCCGGGGGGTCGAGGCGTGGCTCGACATGGTCGGTGCCGGCAACGGCATCTAGCCGAGATGGACAGTGTTCCCGGGCTGCAGGGTGGCAACCTGATCGCGGCAGACGATCTCGATCGGTCGCTGGTTGCCGGCCGCTGCGCTCACCTGCACCTCTCTGCCGGTGACGGTGAGCCAGAGTTGGAGTCCGCGGTAGACGATGGGGAACTTCAGTGCGCCGAGTTCCTCCGGCCATTGCGGGCCGAATACCAAACGATCCCCGCGGGTTTCGAGTCCGGTGAAGCACCGCTGAAGCAGATCGACGCTCCCCGCCATCGCGGCGAGGTGTATGCCCTCGGCCGTCGTACCGCCCTGAATGTCGGCAATATCGGAGGCGAGTACCCGTTCGAAGTAGTCCAGGGCGTTGTCGCGGTTGGCGCGCGCGAGAACCCAGGAATGCACCACCGCACTCAGGGTCGAACCGTGCGAGGTCCGGGCCAGGTAGTAGTCGACCGTCCGCGGAATGGCCTCGGGTTCGAGGTGATAGCCCAGTCCGCCGAACACATCCCGCAGCTCATCGGCGGACAGCAGGTAGAAGAGCATCAACACATCGGCCTGTTTGGACGCGCGGTAGCGGTTGACGTCGTCGTCTTCGGCCTCGAGGATCCGGTCGAGCCGTTGAATGTTGCCGTAACGCTCGCGATAGGCATGCCAGTCGAGTTCGGCGAGGTTGTCGTACCCCTCGAACTGGCTGATCACCTGATCATGGAACGGCACGAACATTCGGCGGCTGACGTCTTCCCACCGTGCCATTTCCTGCGCGTCCACTGCCAGGGTCTCGACCAGGTCGACCCGGTCGGGCGAGGCAAGCGCGTCGAGACCCTCGAGAGCGCGCAGGATGACCCACACCGCCATCACGTTGGTGTAGGCGTTGTTGTCGATTCCACCGAATGGTGACCCGGGGTAGCCGGAGTGGAACTCGTCGGGACCCATGACCCCGCTGATGACATATCGGCCCCGCACCCGGTCGTAGGTGGCGAGACTGGCGAAGAACCGTGCGATCTCGACCAGCAGTTCGGCCCCGCACTCGGTGAGAAACTCCAGGTCGCCGGTCACCTGGTAGTACTGCCAGACGTTGTAGGCGATCGCGACCCCGATGTGGTGCTGGCGCCAGCTCGGGTCCGGCAGCCACCGCCCCGACGCCGGATTGAGATGGAGCTGCTGGCTCTCCTCCCGGCCGTCGCTGCCCGATTGCCAGGGGAACATTGCACCCCGGTAGCCGGCCGCTCGCGCGGCGCGGCGGGCCTCGGGCAGCCGGCGGTACCGGTAGCGCAGCAGTGACCGGGTGAGGGAGGGTACCCGCAGGTTCAGTACGGGGAAGACGAACAATTCGTCCCAGAAGATGTGCCCGCGGTAGGCCTCACCGTGCAGTCCCCGGGCCGGCACCCCCACATCGAGGTCGGCGGTGTTCCGGGAGACCGTCTGCAGCAGGTGCAGGAGATGGACGTGCACGATGCGGGAGGCGTCCTCGTAGTCCTGCAGTTCGATTCCTACCCTGTCCCACAGGTGTTCCCATGCCAGGACGTGACCGTCGAGCACCTCGTCGAAGCGGCCGAGTTCCGCGAGCCGACACGCAGCTTCGTCCGCCGGATGCGACACCGCATGATCGCGGCCCGTGAAGATCGTGACCATCTTCTCGAGCGTGACCGATTCGCCCGGGGCCATCTCGACGGCGACGTCGTGCCCGATCTGCCTGTCATCGGCGAACGGCTGGTAGCGGCAGTCAGCTCTCTCGTTATTGCGCCACAACCGGTTTCGGGCGGCCATCGCCACCGGTATTCCGGACTGGCCGGTGTGCATCGACAACAGTACGGAGTCGTCCGTCAGCTCGGTGGCGCGCAGGGCAGTGAGGTGGTCGCTGGCCAGATCGCGGTAACGCTCGACGAGAGTGTTACCCACCGAACCGTCGAGCACCGAGCGGATCTCGAGGCGCCCCGACCAGTCTTCTGCCACGATCGTCGTCTGCAGCGCACACACGTGGGGCAGGTGCATCGCGACGAAGCGCCGCTGGAGGACCGAGGTGGTGCGCCCGGCCTCGTCGCGAAAACGCCATCGCCGGGTGAGGACGGCACGGCGCACATTGAGATATTGGCGGTAGTCGAGAAGTTCGGCCGCATCGATGTCGAACCACCGCGCCCCGTCGACACGGAAGGTGGTCGCAAGCCAATTCGGCGCATTGACCAGGCTTTCGTTGACGATGGTCATTCCGGACCGTTCCTCGCTGAGCCGGTTGTAGAGGCCGGCGAGGTAGGTGCCCGGATAGTGCACGGCGCCGGCACCGGACTCGGGTGCGCACCCGCGGGTGGCGAAGTAGCCGTTCCCGACCGTACAGAGCGCCTCACGCAGTTTCTCGGCGGCGGGGTCGTATCCGTCGAAGAACAGGATCCAGGCGTCCGCCCGCGAGACCGTCTTCGGATCCCGCGCGAGTAGGTCGGCCAATCGTTGCAGCAGCTCGCACACCTGTGCGGGTCCGTTGACCGCGAACCGGGCTGCGGAGCGCCGATCGCCCGCCTCGTCGCTGCGGACCACGATTCCCACCCCGGTGGCCGCCACGGCGTCGAAAGCGTCCTCGTCGGTGAGGTCGTCACCGACGTACAGGGGAAGCAGCTGCGTCGAATCGAGGACGTGTCCGAGAATCCACTCCAATGCCCGGCCTTTGTCCCAGCGGATGTCGGGACGTAGTTCGACGACCATGCGGCCCGCTGCGACGCGCAGACCATCGACACCGTGTGCGGCCTCGTACACTGCCGCGATCACCTCGTCGACGCGGGCTGCGGCGACGTTGCGGTAGTGGACTGTCACCCCGAACCGCTTGTATTCCACCAGGACACCGGGAACTCCGTGAAGCTGTTCCTCGACGAGACGTCCAGTCTGCGCGAGCAGCGGCACCGCGGTGAGCGCTTCGGGATTCTCGTAGTGCTCCCCGTCCGGCCCGCTCAGTTCGAAACCGTGGCTACCCGCGTACCAGATCCCCTCCATGCCGATGCGCGACCGGATGTCCTCGAGATCGCGGCCGCTGATCAAGGCCACGGGACACTCGCGGGCCAGTCGGGCCAGTTGCGGTGCGGCGCCATCGACGAGGACCGCCGCGGAGGGGTCGCTGACGATATCGGCGAGGGTGCCGTCGAAATCGAGGAAGACCGCGGGCCGCCGGATACGCAGCGGCGCGGTCAGTTCGTGCCGGGATGTCACCGCGTCGGGGATCTGCGACAGGGGACGATCCCCCTGGCGGATCATGATGTCCGCCGGGTCGGTCACCATGAGGTCGGCACCCCAGGAACCCTTTTCCGGGCCGATCCCGACGACCAAGGCGAACCCGCTCCGCTTGGCTGCTGTCGCAGCCGCTTCCGAACGAGTGACTACCACCGCTGCGGCGGGCTGGGTTCCGAGCCGGTGTGCGGCCTCGGCCGGCGCGACCCCATCGGTGCGGGCAGGGAACAAGTCGGCGATCCCGGTGTCCTCGACTACCGCCTCCACATCGCCGCTCGGGGCGAACACCGCCGTGTCGATGGCCAGCGCACGCAACCGGCGCACCAGCATGACAGTGGAATCGACGATCACAGGCTTCCCGGACTCGGTGTCGACAACCACATCGAGGTCGAAGAGGACGGCGCCGTGCCGGCGCAGATCGATCACAGGTCCGGCCATGGGTTCAGCTTTCGCGTTGTGCAGAGCTGTCCGGGTACTTGTCGAGTGGCGTCCAGAGTACGTCGGACCACGGACGTGAAGGGCAAAGACAGGGCGGCGGTGTTTACGTCAATGGGTAGAAGCATCAGGAGACCCGCTATCACAGCACCCGCAGCGACGGCCACGAACAATGCGGTACTCACGACACCGAGTGCAACAAGCACCACCCACGCGCCCATCACAATGGGGCGATAGTTCTCAGCACGACTGCGCCCGGACACCGTAAGAGACCGCTCCGGAAAATATAGGGTGGCGCACACTCGAGACGGTTGACAAGACACCCATGACGATTCCACCTCACCCGAGTGTGTGAGGTTGCCCCTTGAAGGTGGCCTCCTAGTGATTGAACGGCGCCCACCACCGGGTAGGAGGGCCAACGGTCCCTTCCCCCGCCCCATCGGATCGTGGACAAAGAGGTCTGTGCGGCCGTAAGTCCCGTTTGTCGCGCATTCCGGTCGGGTACTGCCCGCAGAGCCCGAGACTGCGGCAGGTGGTGACCAATGGCCCTCACCTCGCGGTTGGTGTGCCACCACACTGAGGTACAGGACAGATGACCCCGGAGGCGGACAGTGAAACCTGGAAGAATCGTGGCGCTCGTCATCGGCTGCCTGTGTGCCTTGCTCGGGTTCGCCCTGCTGAGCGGTGCAGTGTTCCTCGGATGGGCATACTTCGCCCAGAACGACGACGGTCATGTCACCTCACCCACGCAGAGGTATCAGTCCTCGGGGAATGCGCTGGTGTCGGAGCGGATCGACCTTTTCGACGAGGCCGACCTTCCCCAGGGTTTCAGCACCGAGGATCTCGGCCGGGTGTTGTTGCGGGTCACCGCGGACCCGTCAACTCGGGAGATCTTCGTCGGAATCGGCCCCCGTGAGGCGGTGGAACGCTATCTCTCCGGTGTCGCGCGGACCGAGGTGACGGAGGTCGAATTCGGCCCCTTCCAGCCGAGCTACCGTCAGATCACCGGTGACCGGGAACCGGAAACCCCTTCGGCGCAGACATTCTGGTCCGTCTCGTCCACCGGGCCCGGCACCCAGGAGGTGCAGTGGGATCTTCAGCGCGGGTCCTGGACCGCTGTGGTGATGAACGCCGACGGCGGTCCCGGCGTCTCGGTCGATATCCAGGCCGGTGCCCGGCTCGACTTCCTCGGCCCGCTCGCGCTCGGTGTGCTCCTCGCCGGTGTGGTGATGCTCGTCGTGGGCATACCGCTTGTGGTGGTGGGAGCGCTCGGGCTCGGCCGGCACGGTCCACCCCAACCGCACTGGCCGGTACAAACGAGTGCAACCGGTGCGGCGTCCGCCTCCACCACACCGTCGACCCCAGCCGAGCCCCTGCCCTTCCAGCCCTATCCCGCGCACCTGCGAGGCGATCTCGACCAACCGCTGTCACGGTGGTTGTGGCTGGTCAAGTGGTTGCTCGCGATTCCGCACTACGTGGTGTTGGTCTTCCTCGGTCTGGGCTTGTTCGTGACCACGGTGGTGGCAGGATTCGCGATTCTCTTCACCGGGCGGTATCCGCGGGGGCTGTTCGACTTCAGCGTCGGAGTTCTGCGGTGGCTCTGGCGTGTGCAGTTCTACACCTACTCCGCGCTGGGCACCGACCGGTATCCGCCCTTCACGCTGGCGCCCACCGACTACCCGGCTGACTTCGACGTCGAATATCCCGAGCGGCTCTCCCGTGGTCTGGTCCTGGTGAAGTGGTGGCTGCTGGCGATACCCCACTACCTAATTCTGGCCGTCCTCGCGGGGGGTTGGTTCGGCGGCTGGCGTTTCGGCGTCACCAGCGGCGCCGACGGGGTCCCCGGGCAGCCCTGGCTGTTCGGCTCGCTCCTCGGTGTGCTGATCCTGGTCGCAGCGATCATCATCTTGTTCACCGGCCGCTATCCCCGTCCGCTCTTCGACTTCGTCATGGGTATCAACCGCTGGGTCTACCGTGTCCTCGCCTATGTCGCGCTCCTGCGCGACGAGTATCCACCCTTCCGATTCGATCAGGGGCCACGCGAACCCCACGAACACACCCCGCCACCAGAACCGTCACCGGACGACCAGCCGGCCGCCGGTCACCCTCAGGAGTCGACCCGATGACTGTGCTGGTGGGTTACGCGACCGCGAAAGGATCGACCCGAGGGGTGGCCGAGCGCATTGCCGCGTACCTCGAATCCTCGGGTGAGCGAGTGGACGTACAGCCGTTGAGCGAGATCACCTCGGTGCGCGACTACGAGACATTCGTGGTCGGGAGCGCCATCCACAGTGGTCAGTGGCTTCCCGAAGCGGCGGCCGCCATCGGGCGGCTCCGCCCGCAGCTGGGCGGCCTGACGGTGTGGGCGTACTCCGTGTCCTCGGTGGGGGCGACCAGCACAATCCTGTCGAACCGGGTGGCGTCCTATCTTCGCCGGATCACCCCTGAACCGCGGGTGGTGCAGCACCTGCGGGAGGCCGCGGATGTTCGCGGCCACCGCTTCTTCGCCGGAGCCATCGGCCCCGGTGACTGGCCGGGCTTCGGCCGGGTGCTCTTCCGGCTGATGGGCGGGCATTACGGCGACGCCCGCGACTGGGCGGACATCGATCGGTGGGCGGAGTCCATCCATCACCGAGATGCCCAGGTACGCGGCGAATGACGGCATCCGAGTCAGCGCCCATCGATCGCGGCCTCGACGGTTCCGCACCTCGCGTCCCAGCTCTGTCGTCGACCCGGTGGACAGCTCTGTGTGCCGCAGCGGAGGCTGTCGGTATGACCGCCGCCGCCCTCGCCGCGAAGCTGGCACAACGGATATCGGGTGACGCACCGCAGGGGCGCGATGCAGCGCTGGCCCTCGCCGTGGTGGTGGCCGGGGGACTCGTCGAGGGGGTCGCTCTCGGCGTCCTCCAGGCGCACGGGCTGCGCCGGCTGCTTCCCCGGTTCGATGCGGGCCGATGGGTGGTGGTCACGACCGTGGTCGCCGGGCTGGGCTGGGCCGGCGCCTCCGTACCCGGTGTGCTCGGTTCGGACGGCGGCGTCGGGCCGCCGCTGCTCATGGTGCTGGCCGGTGCAGTGGCCCTTGGCGCGGTAATGGGTGCCGTGCTCGGCGCAGCCCAGGCACTGGTGCTCCGCGGTCTGATTCGCCGGCCGGGCCGATGGGTGCGGGCCAACGTGGCCGGCTGGCCTCTCGCGATAGTGGTCATCTTCGTCGGAGCGACGACCCCGGGCAGCACCTGGTCGATACCCGCCGTGACCGTACTCGGAACAGTAACCGGTCTGGTAGCCGGGACGGTGCTGGGCGTAATCACCGGACGGTTCCTACCCGGGCCGGACGAGATCGTTCGACCTCGAGACGAGGTTCCGTCCACACGAGGAAAGGGAAACACGTGAGAAGAAACCGCAAAACCTGGAGTGACATGACAGATCGTCAGCGCGGCGGGCTGGTGGTGCTCACGATCGTCCAGATGGTGCTGGCGGTCGCCGCCTGGGTGGATCTCGCTCGCCGCGATCCCCGAGAAATCAACGGCAGCAAGGGGATATGGGCGGCGGTCATCGCTATCAACTTTATCGGGCCGGTCGCCTACTTCACGCGCGGCAGGCGCGCCGCACCGTGATCGCCTGTCCCGGGTGGTGTGGCCTGCACACACAGCACCCGGGCTGAAGACGCACCGCTCAGGTGTGCGCCGTGTACTGCTTCGCCAGCATATGACCCCACTGCTGCGCCCGTGCTTGTTCACCCTCGACGAGTTGGTTCTTCGTATCGACGAGAAAGCTCTCCGGATCGGCAACCAGCTCGAAACCCAAATGCCGCAACTTCTTCGAAATTCCTTTCGACGCCCGTCCGGTGATGAGTGCGGGCTTGTCGATACGAGTATCGAACGCGGCAGCATTCCCCTCGTCCGCGGTGAGCCCGTCGAGCCACTCACGAATACCCGTACTGGCCGCATCGGGTTCCAGTGTTAGGTTGCTGTCCGGTTTCTCGGCGGCCTCCACCGCACCGCGCCGGGTCGATTCCCGGCTCATCCCGTGCACGTGGGTGGGACCGCCGACGATCAGAAGATCGTATGAGGACACGTCCTGTTGGGGCGCCTGGGACACGGGGATCGTCGTCACGTCGCCCGCAGGCGCGAATCCTCGCGCAATCGCCTCTGCCACAGCATGGGTATTGCCGTACATCGACTCGTAGATAATCAGTGTTCGCATGTCGCTGCCTCCTGGTTCGACTTGTTCGGTACCGCTGAACCGCACGGGGTTCAGCCCGTCACCTCTGGTTCACGTTCGAGTCTTTCACCGTCCGAGGTGCCGGCCGAGGGCACAAGGTCATCCGAAAGTCCCGTCCAGCGTGCAAACCTCACTCGACATTCCAGGTGTGATGACCTAGTGCCCTTTCGCTCCGGCCACAGGTGTCCGATCCTGAAGGTGTTCGGTGCAAGTCCGGAAGTGTGTTGCGACAACTGGAGTTGGACAATGAGCACTCTTGCGAACCGCCAGTCCGTGGTCGTCGGTGTCGACGGCTCCGAACGCGCGATGCGGGCCGCCGTGTGGGCGGCCGCGGTGGCGCGGCGACGATCCGCGCCGCTGCGCCTTGCCCATGCTCTCCCGAGTCCCGGTTACCACTACAGCGAAGCTGCGCTGCTGTTTCAGGATGAGTTCGCCGAGGAAGTCCGGAAATCGGCCGAGGAGATCCTCGAGCGCGCCGAGCGGCGAGTGCGGCAGGAGTGTCCGGATGTCCGGGTGTCCTCGAGCATCCATCCGGGACCGGCAGGGATGTCGCTCACCGGACTGAGCAAGCACGCCGACATGGTGGTGGTCGGTTCCACGGGCGCCGGTATGGTCGAGTCACTGTTCACGGGAGCCACCGTGGTGCGGGTGGTCAACCACGCACACTGCCCTGTCACGGTCTTTCGATCCGATTCCGAGTCACCGGTGCCCGATCACCGGCCTGTCGTGGTCGGCGTCGACGGAAGTGCGCTCAGCATCACGGCGATCGAGTCCGCCGTCGAGTTCGCAGTGCTCTTCGACGTCCCGCTCCTCGCGGTGCACGCATGGAGCGCCGGTGACCTTTCCGGACGACGCTCGGCTGCGACGAAGGTGGACTGGGCCGCCATGGCAGAAGAGCAGACGGCACTGGTAGCAGAAAATCTTGCCGGTTGGCGCGAGAAGTATCAAGACCTGGAAGTCACCACGGTCATCGATGAGCGGAACGCTGCCGAATTGTTGCTGCACTATGCGCGCGACGCACAACTCGTCGTCGTGGGAAGTCACGGCCACAATCGATTTGCCGGATCGCTGCTGGGATCGACCAGCCAGAACCTTCTGCACCATGCATTGTGCCCTATCACGATCTGCCGTCCACCGAGGAGTGAGAAGCGATGACCTGGCCACTGGCGCTCGTGTTGATAGCGCTCATCTTTTCTATGACAGCGATCGTCACGTCATACATTGCGGTGCGCGGTAAGTCGGGGCCTCCGCACACATAGGTCCCCGCCCGAACACTGCCGTCGGACCTGTGTCGCGCCGTCACCGACGCTGCGCGATGGATTCCGCTGGTTGTTGCCCATTCGGTTGGTCACGAAGGCCGCCGACGGCCCGAGGGGCGGATCGGCGAAGGCTCCGGACCCGCGGAGCCCGTAGTGACCGGATGCGTGTTGCGGCGGAGTCTCACTCGCGGCGAACGCGGAATCGATATCCGGCCGCCACATCATGCGCAGAGCCAACACGTGCTCGTGGGCGGTCGTCTATACGCCGCGAAAGCGCACGGGAGTGTCTTCACCGCTGGAGTGTCTTTACCGAGCATCCGGATTCGCTGCTGTGCGATGTCCCCTTCATTGCATTTACTTGAGGAAAACCCCTCGCTGAGGTCTGTAGGCAGTCCCTGCGGTCGCGACGCCCGGCGAACTGCGGGTTACTTGCGGACGATCATCACCGGGCATCGGGCGGCATGGAGCACGGCCCGGCTGGTGGACCCGAGGAGCAGGGAGGTGAAGCCGCCCCGTCCGCGGCTGCCGGTGACGACGAGTTGCGCCTGCTCGGACAGTTCGACGAGGTGGTCGATCGGCCGATCCCGGACCACGACCTTGCGGACACTGACGCCGGGGTAGGACTGGTGCCAGCCGGCCAAGCTTTCGGCGAGTACCGCCTCTTCCGCGACGGCGATCGCGGGCCAGCTCAGATCGTGATGGTCCGCGTCGTCGGTGGTGAAGACGGTCGACAAGTCGATATCACTCCACGCGTGCACGGCGACAAGGTCGCAGTCGCGCAGAGCGGCTTCCTCGAACGCCGCGCCGATCGCCGGTGTGCTGCGCGCCGATCCGTCGACCCCGACCACGACCGGGCCGTCGAGGGCGGCGTCTACCGGGTCGGGCATGCCGCGAACCACGACTACCGGGCACGGCGAGTGGGCGGCGACCGCTGTGCTCACCGAGCCGAGGAGGCCACCGGCGACACCGCCGAGCCCGCGGGATCCGACGACGAGCATGCGGGCCGATTTCGCCAGTTCGAGAAGGACAGTCGCGGGGCTGCCCTCGCGGAGCGTGGTGCGCACCGTCAGCGGTGAGTCGCCGACCGCCTTGGCTGCCAGTTCCGCCGCCCTGTCCAGGCGCTGTTTCCCGGCGTACTCGAGATCCGTGAAGGCACCTGCCGAGAGGTTAATGGCGTCACCGTAGGTTCCGCGCCGCACCACCAGCGAGGAAGCCAGCAGTAACGGGGCACGGCGGACCACCGCCTCGTGTGCCGCCCAGCGTACGGCGTCGAGTGCATGGGCGGAGCCGTCGACTCCGACGACGATGGGAATATCTACTCGCATGATGGCTCCTGTCGATGTGACCGGCTCTCCCGTCCAGAATCCGGGATCTTCGTGAGGTACAGGTAGGGCCGAAGGGCACTTCGTCGGCACCCGTGGTCCTCCGGGTCCCCCAGGGGCCGGTGGTCACGAGAGGCGAAAGACTCTGTGGTGATGACCGCCTGGCGGGGGACACTCGAGGTACGAGCCGTGCTGTACCGACCCGAGTTGGTGCGCCGGCACGAAGAAGCGTGGAGGACTGATCGTGATGTACCACAACGATCCAAGCGGTTGGGGATACGCGTTGATGTTCGTCGGGATGGCCCTCTTCTGGGGGTTGCTGATCGTGGGCATTGTCGCGATGATCCGCTATCTGGGCCACGGAATGCAGACCCCCCACAATGTGCCGTCTGCCCGCGATGCCGCGGAAAAGGTTCTCGCGGAACGGTTCGCGCGAGGTGAGATCGACGAGGCGGAGTACCGGACACGCCTGGCGACGTTGCGCGCCGAGACAGCGTCCTGACCGAGTGGTGACGACGTCGGTGAGGAGGTGATCGACATGGATGCACTGCAGATGGCTCACGAGTTCATGATGTGGCTGCATGGCGCCGGGCTACTGCCGCACGAGTTCATGATGTGGCTGCACGGCGCGGGCATACTGCCGCACATGCCGATGCACATGATGCCGATGTAACGGCCGGAACGAAGGGACAGCCTTTTCAGTACTGGATTTGCAAGGTGATCACGGTGAGCGCAACGAACAGGTATATGACGCAGACGGACTACATGTCGTGGCGGATGGAGGCAGATCCGATCCTGCGCTCGACCATTGTTGCGGTTGCGGTCCTGGACCGGGTTCCCGACTGGCCGCGGTTCGTCGACATGATGGAGCGGGGGACGAAGCGGGTGCCGATCTTTCGGCGCAAGGTGTTCACCGCTGCGGTGGGCGTTGCCCCGCCCCGCTGGGTCGAGGACCCCGACTTCGACCTCACCTGGCACGTAAGACGTTGCACGCTTCCGGAACCGGGCGGTTGGGGCGCCGTGCTGGACTTTGCGCGCACCACCGGTATGGCGGCCTTCGACAAGGAGCGTCCCCTCTGGGAGTTCACGGTGCTGGGCGGGCTCGACCATCAGCGGGCCGCCCTGGTGATGAAGGTTCATCATTGCCTCACCGACGGCGTCGGCGGCATGCAGATCGCCCGGGAGATCGTGGACTTCACCCGGGAAGGGACCGTGCGAGCAGACGACGCCGAGGTGGTGGTGCCGGACGACGGGCGACGGCCCGGACCGATCGATGGTGTTGCCTGGTATCGAGATATGACGGGGCGCATGGTGCGAGGGATGTCGATCGGGGCGGTGCGGGCAGGCGCGGGGCTGATCCAACGTCCGGCCGACGCGTTTCGCCGGTCGGTTGATGTCGCGGCGTCGACGATGCGTTTGACGCGTCCAGTTCGCACCACGCTGTCCCCGGTGATGCGGACGCGCACCACGCGCCGCAGGTTCGCCGTCCTCGAGGCTCCGCTCGAACCGCTCGGCCGGGCCGCGGAGTCCGCCGGCGGATCACTCAACGACGGCTTCCTCGCCGCCATTCTGCTGGGTATGGCGAAGTATCACCGGCTTCATGGCGCCGACATTCCGGCACTGAGAGTGACATTGCCGATCAGCTTGCGCACCGACACCGACCCGCTCGGTGGTAACCGCATCACTCTGGCGCGGTTCGCCCTGCCGACGAACATCGGCGACCCCACCCAGCTGGTACGGGAGGTGCACGCCGTTGTGGAGAGGTGGCGCAGAGAACCGGCGATTGCGTTGTCGTCCCGCATTGCCGGGGCATTGAATCTGCTCCCCGCTTCGCTGCTGGGGAACATGCTCGAGCATGTCGACTTGGTGGCGTCGAACGTGGTGGGCTCACCGGTTCCGCTCTTCGTGGCCGGCTCGCAGATCATCCGGTATTACGCGTTCAGTCCCACCCTGGGGTCGGCGTTGAACGTCACCCTCATGTCCTACACGTCGCACTGCTGTGTGGGTATCAACGCCGACCTCGGCGCGGTCCCCGACGTCGAGACGCTGACCGACTGTCTGGCAGACGGTTTCCGCGCCGTCCTGGCCCTGTGTTCGCCCGCACCCGACACCGCGCTCGTCTCGGTGCCGTGACAGATGGTCGACCAGAGTAGAGCCAGAATGCCGCTCGATCAGGAATGCCAGGAGCCGGTGAACCGCACATCGGCGACACCGGGAACTGTCTCGGCGAGGGCGGTGACCACGCCGCGTTCCGGGTCGTCGGCGGAAAGACCGCTGATGGCGACCTTGCCGTCGGCGACCTCGACGGTCCAGCGCCGTGAGCCCGCGTACACGTCGAGGCGATGCTGGACCTCCTTGGCGATGTGGGTGTCGTCCATCGTCAGGGCGCCGAGAAGATCACGCCGGGTCACGATCCCGATGAGGTCGCTTCCGTGAACGATGGGAATCCCACGCAGACCCGAGCGCAGCATCGCGGAGGCGAGATCGCTGAGGTCGGTGTCCGCGGTCATGGCGATGACCGGGCTGGTCATCGTCTCCTTCACCGTCGCATCGGCCTGGGGAAATGCTCGGAACTTCTCGCGGAGCAGATCACCCTCGGAGGCTATACCCACCAGCCGGTGTGCCTCATCGACCACCGGGAGCACGGTGAATCCGAACTCCCCGATGATGCGGAGGCACTCGTCGATCGGTGTCGACGGCGTCACGGTGGTGACCGGGCTGCTCATGATGTGTCGCGCCTGCATGACGGCTCCTTCCCTCGGCACAAGCCTGGCCCGCCCGCGGTCGTGGGGGAAGGGCCATTGGGCCTTTGTCGTCCTTGCTGGGCAGCGTTCGGGTGCCGCTGCCGATTTCGGTGACGATTTCTGGGAGGAAGGGCCGAAGTGCCCTGGTCCGCGGACGGTGAGGGGGCGATCGTGGTGGGTACGGAGGTGGCAACCATGATCAAGCATTGGCTCCTGATGGAAGCTGGGGGACAGGACGCCCGGACCCCCTACCGCACGCGGGTGGCCGGTGCAGGCAGGCACCTCCCGGTCACGCGGCTCACGACCGAGGACCTGATGGCAACGACCCGTCACACCACGCACATCGACCTCGAGCGATTGACGGGAATTCACGAGCGGCGGGTCTCGGTGGGAGACGAGGATTCCTATACCCTCGCCGCGGCCGCGGCGCAGCACGCTCTGCGGCATTCGGGTCGGGATGCGGCATCCCTCGACGCCGTCATCAGCTGCAGCATCACCAAGTTCCGCGGCGGACTCACCCAGTGGCTCGAGCCGACGATGAGCAGTGCGGTCGCCCGGGCGCTCGGTGCGGATCGGGCGATGACCTTCGACGTGTCCAACGCGTGCGCCGGGATGTTGACCGGAGTCACGTTGGCGGACAACTGGATTCGGCAGGGCATCATCGAGCGCGCGTTGATCGTCAGTGGTGAATACATCTCGCAGCTCGGGCAGAACGCGGCGCGGCATGTCCACAACATCATGAGCAAGGAATTGGCGTCGTTGACGTTGGGAGATGCGGGTGCCGCACTGGTCCTCGAGCGGGCTCCGGCCGGATCGGCAGGGATTCGGTTCGCCGGCTTCACCACCGTCGCCGATTACAGCCGGTTGTGTCTGGCCTACCCGAAGGGCAACGAACCCGGCGCGCGGATGTTCACCAATTCTCGTGGCATCCAGAAAGCCGCTATCGCGGACACGCCGCTGCTGTTGCACGAGGTCCTCGACACCCTCGGGATGTCGATGCACGACATCGATCACGTGATCACCCATCAAACTTCCGCCCGGGCCATCCGAAAAGGCATGGCCGAGTTGAAGTCGGCGTTCGGTGACGCCCCTCGGCACGACGCGGTGATCACCGTCGACCGGTACGGGAACACGGCGTCGACGACGCACACCGTGGCGTTGGTCGAGGAACTCGAGGCCGGACATATTCGGCCGGGGGAGACCGTGGCGTTGATCTCGCTGGCTTCCGGTCTCGAGATCGGGGTTGTTCTATTGGAACTGGATGAGGAATTGGTGGCTGGTTATGGGCACGATCATTGATCGGGTTGACGTCACCGCCGGTGGGTGGCGAAACCGGCACAGCGCACTGCGCCTGGCCGTGGCCGCGGCGAAGACCTGTCTCGAGAATGCCGAACGGAGCCCGGACGAGGTCGACCTCCTGGTCAACGCCGGGTTGTATCGGGACCGCAATCTCGGCGAACCCGCTCTCGCCGCGATGATCCAGGAGGACATCGGCGCACATCCGGAGGACCCGCACGTCGGCGAGCACGGCACGTTCTCGTTCGATGTCGCGAACGGAACGTGTGGTGTGCTGACCGGGTTGCAGATCGTCGACGGGTTCCTACGCTCCGGGACGATCGACTGCGCCCTCGTCGTCGCCAGTGACGCCGACCCCGGACACGGGATGAGCGAGAATTTCACGTTTTCCGCGGCCGGGGGCGCGGTGTTGTGTAGTTGGACCGACGAGGATTACGGTCTCGGCCGCGTGCACTGGGTGAACGACTTCGACGGCTCCGCCGCGTTCTCGGCCACGGTCGGGCAGATCGACGCCCGAAACGTGCTGCGGTTCCGGGAGTCGGCCTCGATGGACGAACGCTATGCCGCCGCGGCCGCGGCAGCCGCCACCGAAGCCCTCACCCGTGCTGGCCTCACCCTCGCCGATATCGATGCCGTGGTGCTCGCCCCGCCCCGCCCGGGATTCCGCTCGGCCCTGGCCCACCACCTCGGCCTGCCCGCCTCCCGGGTGGTGGTCGCGGGCGACGAACACATCCATACCGCCGCGCTGGTGGCCGGACTCGATGCGGGTGGTCGCCGGGCCGGCACTCGTACGCTCATCATCGCTGCCGGTGCGGGCGTGACGGCCGGTGCTGCGGTGTACGTCGAGCCACCCGCGAACGGCTCACCCGCCTTCGGCCAGGTTCCGGATGGTCAGTAGCATTTTGCGGCTCATGACGAATCCGACGGGTTCGATCAGCGTCGGGCCGAAGGCGAGCCGGCTTCCCAGCGCGGGCCCGTAGGTTCCCCGGCCCCTCTCGATCAGTCTGGTGCGCCGCTCATCGATCCGTTGCAGGTGAAAACCCCAGATCGACGCGTCGCCTGTTTCGGTGTTGCACCCGTGCAGAACCAACGCCGACGGCGGGTCCGCCACCGCCACCGTCAGGGCGGGGGCTTTCGGGTGTAACCGGATCTCGTCGCCTTCCGCGAGGTGCTGACATTCCGGAAGAACCCGGTCAGCGTTGCGGATGCGGCACCCGATGGCGTTCTCGAGTCCTTCGTAGCTGTAGAAGCCGCCTCGTCCTTGTCCGAGTTGGACGATCCAGGGCCACACTTGCTCGGTCGGAGCGGCGATCGTGATCGCGTGGTTGTATCCCCAGTGCGGGTTGGGTATGAGGTCGTCTCCGGGCAGGGGTGTCAGCGCCTCGGCGTTTGTCGCCCCCCAGGTGGTGCGCCAGCGGCGCAGCGGCTTCGACATGAGCACGTGGAAGCCGATCAGGGCAGCAGCGAAGATCGCCTGTGCGGCCGTTGCGGCGCTCGTGGTCAGCATCGAGGTGCGGGCGGTGGATCGGGGAGTCATGATCCTCATCCTGGTCGTGACCTCCGGGACGGTGCCAGGGTATTTCGGGCGCTGCCCACCACGGCGCGGCGCCGGTACGGCGGTGACCTTCGACCCTGTCCTGTGGACGCATCGCGGGGTTGGCTGAAACGAGACGGTGAGGAGTTCACAATGAATGTCCAACAGGCAGTGGTCGAGCATCGTTGGGTGCGGCCGATCGATCAGGTGCGTTTGCCCGACGCGCCTTCCGTGGGCGGAAAGGCGGCGAATCTCGGTGAGCTGACCCACGCCCGTTTTCCCGTGCCGCCGGGCTTCGTGGTGTCCAAGGACGGCTACCTGCAGGCAATGGAGGATGCGGGAGTGCGTGACATGCTGCGCGCGCGGGGACTTCCCCCCGCCGGCGCCGACGATGCCGCGCTCACCGCAGCATCCGGCGAGCTACGGTCGACTGTGCTCGGTGCCCCGGTCTCCGACGCGCTCCGCGACGAGATCATCGATGCCTATCACGAACTCGGTGACTCGGTGCGTGTCGCAGTACGTTCCTCAGCTCCGGCCGAAGACGCCGCCGACACCTCGTACGCCGGCATCCACGACAGCTTCACCGACATCTGCGGACCCGACGCCCTCGTCGAGGCGATACGCAAATGCTGGGCATCGCTCTGGTCGGAACGAGCACTGACCTACCGCAGCGTGCAAGGTGTCACCGAAGAACCCTCGGTGGCCGTCGTCGTCCAGTTGATGGTCGATTCCGACACCTCCGGCGTCACCTTCACCGCCGATCCGCGAACCGGCGCCCGCGACCGCATGGTCGTCGAGGCCGCCGCGGGGCTCGGCGAGGTCGTGGTCGGCGGACAGGTCGAACCCGACACGTACGTGCTGTCCAAGGACGGCTTCCACCTACTCGACGAGCACATCGGATCACAAACCTTCGCGATCACCGCCGATGCGAGCGGAGAGCGGACCACCGAGATCCCCCTCGACCAGCGCGGCGACCGAGTCCTCACCAACACCCAACTCGAACGGCTCGCCCTCCTCGCACTCTCGGTCGAAGAGCACTACCACGCACCCCAGGACCTCGAGTTCGCGTTCGCCGGTGACAAACTCTGGATCGTCCAGACCCGCCCGATCACCACACTCGGCGACCACACGCCCCCTCTCGATGCCGGCCGACCGGAACCGGCACCGACCGGCGCGGTGCTCGCACACGGGCTCGGCGCCAGCCCCGGAACCGTGACGGGCCGGGTACGCATCCTCCGGTCCGTCACCGACGCCCACCAACTGCACGACGGTGACATTCTGGTCGCCCCGATGACACGTCCCGACTGGCTGCCCGTGCTGCGCCGGGCGGCGGCGATCGTGACCGACGGGGGCGGTATCACCTGCCACGCGGCGATCGTCGGACGTGAGCTCGGACGCCCCGTCGTGGTCGGAACCCGCACCGCGACAACCACACTCGTCGATGGTGCCGTCGTCACTGTGGACGGTGACGCCGGAACCGTGTGCGAGGGCACACTGGGGACCGCTGAAACGGCGGCTACCGACTCGGCCCCCGCCGCACCGGGGGGAACACCGCACGCAGGATCGTTCAGCTGGGCGGAGCCGACAGGGACGTCGGTGTACGTCAACTTGGCGACACCGGATGCGGCCGAGCGGGTCGCAGCGATGGACGTCGACGGGGTCGGACTCCTGCGCGCCGAGTTCATGATCATGGACGCATTGCAGGGCAGGCACCCGATGACCATGCTCGCCGAAGGACGCCGCGCCGAGTACGTCGACACGATGTCCGCGGCCGTCGAGAAGATCGCTGCAGCCTTCGCCCCACGACCGGTCGTGTACCGGGCAATCGACCTGCGGACCAACGAGTTCGCGAATCTGGTCGGAGGCGACGTGGAACCGGTGGAAGACAACCCGATGATCGGGTACCGCGGGTGCTTCCGCTATGTGCGGGAACCGGAACTGTTCGGACTCGACCTGGACGTGGTGCACACCGTACGCACACGCTATCCGAACGTGCACCTGATGATTCCGTTCGTACGCACCCGGTGGGAACTCGAACAGTGTCTCGGTCACCTGGCGGCGCACCCGCTGGGCGCCGATCACCGCATGCATCGCTGGATCATGGCGGAGGTGCCGTCGGTGGCCTACTGGATCCCGGAATACGCCCGCCTCGGCATCGACGGTGTGTCCATCGGAACGAACGACCTGACCCAGCTGATCCTCGGCGTCGATCGTGACTCCGAGATCTGCCGGGACCTGTTCGACACGATGGACCCGGCCGTCCTCGACGCCGTCGACACCATCATCGAGCGGGCGACCCGGGCAGGGCTGACCACCTCGCTGTGCGGGCAGGCGGTGTCGACCCACCCGGCCCTGGCCGAACACCTGGTGCGCAAGGGCATCACCTCGGTGTCGGTGGCACCCGACGTCGCTACCCGCACGCGCCGGAACATCTCCGTCGCCGAACGCCGGATCCTGCTCGAGCAGGCCCGCGACTGCTCGCCGGGGCGCGAGAAGCTGGGAAGCTAGTAGGCAGTGTCGGAATGCTGTCCGACAGTGGCACGGCGAACGAGCGCGGCATAACACTGGTCGACGTCGCCTCGACGGCACGGCGCCGTGCCCGGTGTCCGCAGCATCGCCACCCCCGCGGCGACACCGTAGCGCACCGCCTCCCGCAGGTCCCACCGTCGCTCGAGCCCACAAATGATGCCGGCGACCATGCTGTCTCCGGCCCCGACCGCACTGACCACCGGCACCGCCAGGGACGGGCAGTGCTCCTCCTCCGCCGCGGTCACGTGCACGGCCCCGTCCGGGCCGAGGGAGAGAACGACCACAGCGCAAATCCCGGCGGTGATGAGTTCCCTTGCCGCGCTGACCTGCTCGTCGAGAGTCCGCAACTCCCGCCCGACGTGCTCACGTAGCTCGCGAATACTCGGTTTGAGGAGATACACACCGCGCTCGAGCGCGCGCAGCGGCGGGCCGGACGTGTCGACGACGAGGCGAGCAGACGAATCGGCGAGGGCATCGGCGAGGGTTTGATAAAAGGTCACGGGCACCCCCGGGGGAAGGCTGCCACTCGCGACGACGAAGGCGGCGTCCTTCGCTCTGTGCACCAGGGCGTCGAGACAGGACTCGACTTCCCGCGGTGTCAGTGACGGACCGGGCAGCACGAAGCGGTACTGCAGACCGGTCTGCTCCTCGTCGATGGTGAAGCTCTCCCTGGTGGATCCGCGGATCGTGATGCTCCGACTTCGCACTCCCTCGGTGGCCAGGAGGTCTTCCAACGCCCGGCCACTGTGCCCACCAGAAGGGAACACGGCGGTAGCCGGCGCGCCGAGGACATGCAGGATGCGGGCGACGTTGATGCCTCCACCGCCGGGGTCACGTCTGGGGGCGGCGCACCGCACCTTGTCGGTGGCGACCACCCGCCCTGTCGCCGTGGTGATGTCGAGAGCGGGGTTCATCGTCAGGGTTACGATCTCGCGCATGGGGTCTCCGGTCAGGTGCCGCCACCGGCAGAGGTGACGTGAGTCAGTACTTGCGCCATCCCTCCGTGGCATCCCAAAGGGCGCGGACCGCGTCCACCGCGTCACCGAGATCGGTGGTCGTGTCGATCGGGGTGGCCAACGGAGGGTGCGTAACCCGCTGGGCCATGGCGTCGTAAATTTCTGCGGTGGCATCGGAATTGCCGTGCGGGCGGGTGCGGATCCGTTCCACGGCGACGGAGCGAGGCGCGACGCACTCGATCTCGACCAGGTCGCTGTGCTCCGTGCGGGCGGTCGAGGTGGCCCACTGACGCAGCCGCGGGTCCGTCCACGAGGCATCGAGCACCACCGAACACCCGCGGGAGAGCAATTGGGCCGCGCGCCGAAGCAATTCGGTGTACGTGTCCTCGGTCACCGTGCCGCTGTAGAGGCCGTGCCCGTACTCGTCGGCACACGATACGTGCGGGCCGACGCCCGCCAGCTCCTTGCGTACGAGGTCGCTGGACAGGACAGTGGCACCCACCCGCTCCGCCACCGCACGCGAGAGCGTGGACTTCCCGGTACCGGGAAGTCCACCGATCAGGGCAAGCCGCACCGCCCCCGAACGCAGATGACGCAGAGCGAGCTGGGCGTGGCCACGCGCATCCACCAGCGCCTCCGCCGAACCCTGGGTATAGCGCAGGCAGGCCACTTTCGCGCGCATGAATGCGCGATACGCGACGTAGTGGTCGATCAGCGTGGGGGGCGGGTCGTCCGCGGCGCACGCGCAGTAACGGCGCACGAAGGCCTCCGCGACTTCCGGGCGGCCGAGGTACTCGAGATCCATGGCCAGACACGCTGCGTCATCGAGGCCGTCGATGTGGCGCAGGTGGTCGTCGAAGTCGAGGCAGTCGAGGATCCGGGGACCGTCCGGCAGGCAGAAGATGTCATCTGCCAGGAGGTCGGCGTGACCGTCGACGATCCGCCCGCACTCGATCCGCTCGGTGAAAACCGGCTCACGCCCGACCACATACTGGCGTGCGCGCCGATCGATCTCGTCGACCTCCACCTCCGCAAGCGCCCGCGGCTGATACCCCCTCGCCTCGCTGACGTTGGCCCGCCACCGCGCGGCGACGGCGTCTCGAGTGGCATCGTCATCGATGGCGCGGCCGCGCACTGCCCGCTCGTGGAACCGGGCGATCACATCGGCGATCTCGTCGAGCTGCGCCGGCGATTCGTCACCACGGGCGACGATCGTGGCGAGCCGGCGGTTGTCCGGCATCCGCCGCATCTTGACGAGCGGTTCGGCCGGGCCACCGGTCGGATCGGCGAGTTCGGCGACACCGAGATACACATCGGGACACAGACGGCGATTGAGTTCGACCTCACGCTCACACGCCGACCGGCGCTTGTCCGCCGTGCTGAAATCCAGAAACGCCGTTCGGATGCGCTTTTTGGCCTTGTACACCACGTCGTCGACCATGACGACATACGCCGTGTGCGTTTCTCGCACGGTAATTCCCATCACGACTCACCCACGTCGATGTCCAGGTGCATTTCGTCACCGTCGCGCCGCAACGCAGACCCCCAGCCCTGGTCGCGGATCAGAGCAAGTACGGACGCGTTCTCTGTCAGAACCTCGGCCCTCATCTGCTCGATTCCACATGCCCTCGCGTGCTGCACCAGCCGGGTCAGTAATGCCGTCCCGATTCCGTGCATCCGATAAGCGTGCTCGACGACGAGAGCAAACTCGACCACCGAGGGCGCGGCATCTTCGTCGGCATCGAGAGAGACATAATTGGCGACACCGACGAGCGTATCGCCGACGAACGCGCCCAACGCATAATGTGCAGGATCCTGCCGGCACAGCGATTCCGCGAGCTCGGCGAGGTGTGCAGGACGCACGGCGAAAAACCGCATGTACCGGTCGTGCTCGTCGAGCCGCTCGTGCAGGCCGCGGACCGCGTCGTGATCATCGGCAAGCAAGCGGCGTACCGTCACCTCCGCTCTGACCTGGGGTGCTGCGGTCGCCATCGTTGTCAGCCCCTCTGCCGGTGTGCCGTCGTAAGCATTCAACCGCCGGACGGCACCTCAGCGTCAGAGGCATAAGTCACCGACTACGGTCCTTCGCCTCTATTGCGTGATCTCCGCTGCGCCGATGCTGGGAGACAGTCGCCACCCACACCAGCTCGAGAGGACCTCGACCCGCGATGAACAGCCCCGCTACGCACGACGGCACCGACCATGATCCCGGGCGGGGGATCGTCGACCGCCTGGTATCAGAGCTCGGGCAGTCCTTCGCACGCGCGGCGATCTGCCGGATGGTTACCGGAAGCATCCGAGACTTCGCCGGAGTGCCGGCTGCGGACATTCCGGAACTCGCCGAGCGCCTCGCCCGTCAGCGGTTACTCACGGTGCGCGAGCGAGTCGACGCGTACACATGTGCGTTCGGCAGTGGTGACCCAGTGATCGGAGCGACCTAGAAGGAGGGCGTGATGAGTATGTACGAGAGGAAATGGTCGGTCGACATCGTGATCGACGAACATGATTCAGGTGAGGCCGGATCGCGCACCAGGGCACAAGCGCGGTTGCGGACCCATGACAAAACCGCATTGACCGGTGTCGGGACGGCCCGCCGCAATCCGAAGGACACCGAGATCCCCGAGATCGGTGACGAACTCGCCGCAGCCCGCGCGCTGGCCGACCTCTCGCACCAACTCATCGAAGCGACGGTGGCAGATCTCGAGGCCGCGACGTACGAGCACATCCATCTCGAGGCCTAGCGGGGCCGCGAAACTCCCGAGAGGTACGTGTCGGCTCTATCGACCGGAAAGGCCGAACGGCCCTGTTCTTCACCGGACGCGACTGGCTCAATGGGAAAGGGGAGGGGCGAGACGCCCGAAAGGAGCGACCCGATGGCCAACACTCCTGCAGAACATCGTGACAGCGTCCTGGACCGTCGGGGTGTCGACCAGCTGATCGACGTCCTCCGGGGGCGCGGCTACCGTGTGGTCGGTCCGACGGTGCGCGACAGTGCCATCGTCCTCGAGGAGCTCGAGTCGGGCGCTCAACTACCAGCGGGTTGGGGCGTGACGACCGGCCCCGGCACGTACCGGCTGCGTCGACGCGACGACGACGCGGTCTTCGGGCACTCGTCCGGCCCCCAGTCGTGGAAGCAGTACCTGCACCCGCCCCGACAGCAGTTGTGGGCGGCGGAATCCGACGGCACCTTCCACCCCCCAGCCGAGGACGACACCCCCTATGCGTTCGTCGGCGTCCGCGGCTGCGACCTCGCGGCGATCGCCGTCCTGCGCCGGGTCCTGTGCCCGGATCCGGACGCGGACAGCGCCACCGCCCGCCGCTTCCGATCCCTGTTCGTCGTCGCCGCCCACTGCACCGAACCCGGCGGCGTGTGCTTCTGCACCTCCATGGGCACCGGTCCGGCAGCCGGCCCCGGCTACGACCTCGCGTTGACCGAACGCGTCGACTCGCAAGGCCATCGGTTCCTCGTCGAGGTCGGCACCGACACCGGAGCCGACGTACTCGCCGACATCAACCGAAGCCCCGCTGCGGCCACCGACATCGACGAAGCCCGAGCGGCCGTGAGCGCTGCAGCCGGCCGGATGGGACGGACGATGCCGCAGGTCAATCTCCGTAACCTGCTGGCCGACGCCCGCAGCGAGGACGTCTGGGACGAGGTCAGCAACCGGTGCCTGACGTGCGGCAACTGCACGATGGTCTGTCCCACCTGCTTCTGTACCACCAGCGAGGACATCACCGACTTGACCGGCGAGCATGCCGAACGCTGGGAGCACTGGTCGTCATGCTTCGAACTCGATTACAGCGAACTGCACGGGGGAACCGTCCGGACATCAGGGCAGAGCCGATACCGGCAATGGATGTCCCACAAGCTCGGTACCTGGTTCGACCAGTTCGGCAGTTCCGGTTGCGTGGGGTGCGGGCGGTGCATCGACTGGTGCCCGGTCGGCATCGACATCACCGAGGAGGCCGCACGGCTGGTCCAGACCCTTCCGCCGTACCGGCCGGACGATGCGCGGGAGCAACGATGACCGCGGGCGGCACCGTGTTGCCGCCCCTGCTCGCCGCACTCGACGACGAGCACCGCCGCAGGCTGACCGCACTCACCTCCCCGGTGCGATTCGGCGAAGGAGAGGTCATCTTCCGGGAGGGCGCACCGGCGACTCGGTGCTGGCTGATCGGGTCGGGCAGCGTCGTGCTGACCACGCATGTACCCGGCCGCGGCGCGGTGGCACTCGAAACCCTGCATGGTGGAGACGTTCTCGGCTGGTCCTGGCTGGGGGCCCGACCGGTCTGGCAGTTCGCCGCCCACGCGGCGGCGGCCACCGAAGCCGCCGAAATCGACATCACCGCCCTCGAGCGGATGGCCGGAGCGGAGCCCGAATTCGGGTATGTCGTCACCCGTGCCCTCTCGGGATTGCTCATCGCCCGCCTCCAGTCCACCCGGGCGCGGCTGCTCGACCTCTATGCGAACCGCCGGGAGATGTGACGCCATGTCGATCACCCACATGCTCCCCACCGGTTACCGTGTCCACTCCCGAACACAAGAAACCGCCGACACCGTGACGGTGACCCTGACACCCACCACAGCCGTCCCGAAAACCCCCGTTCTGCCCGGGCAATTCATGATGCTGTACGCCCACGGAGTCGGGGAGGTCGCGATCTCGGTGAGCGACGCGCCCCGCGGGGACCTCGGTGTGCTGGTGCACACCGTGCGCAGCGTCGGCGCCGTGAGCAGAGCCCTCCACGACACGCCGGTCGGCGCGGTGGTAGGAGTTCGTGGCCCCTTCGGGCACGGATGGAACCTGCACCCAGGCGGACGCGACCTCGTCGTGGTTGCCGGTGGTGTGGGCCTGGCCCCCCTGCGGCCCGTCATCGGGTCCGTGCTGGCCGAGCGCGACCGGTTCCGGAGGGTGACCGTCATCGTCGGTGCGCGCAGTCCGTCGAACATTCTCTTCGGCGCCGAGCTGGCCGCCTGGCAGGCCCGCGAAGACCTCGACGTGGAGTTGACCATCGATCAGCCGGTATCGGGATGGACGGGGGCCGTCGGATTCGTCACCGAATCGCTGCACCGCATCGACATCGATCCCACCCGCACGACCGCGTTGTTGTGCGGGCCTGAACCGATGATGCGGTTCTCCGCCCGAGTCCTGCTCGACCGTGGTGTACCTGCCACCGACATCCAGGTCTCCCTCGAGCGGAACATGCAGTGCGGTGTCGGCGTCTGCGGTCATTGCCAGCTCGGCGAGCTGCTGTTGTGCCGTGACGGGCCGGTGGTCGACTTCGCCACCGCCGAACCACTTCTACGGGTACCGGAGCTGTGATGAGCGCACCACCGACCACCAGACCTACCCTCGCGGTGTGGAAGTTCGCGTCCTGCGACGGCTGCCAACTCACCCTGCTCGACTGCGAAGACGAACTGCTGGCGCTGGCCGAGGCCGTGACCATCTCCCACTTCCTCGAACTGTCCGACACGATCATCGGCGGCCCCTACGACCTGTCGCTCGTCGAGGGATCGATCACCACCGCCGCCGACCGGGAGCGGATCCGGGCGGTGCGCGAGCAGTCCCGCTTCCTCGTCACGATCGGGGCCTGCGCCACGGCGGGCGGTATCCAGGCGTTGCGCAACTTCGCCGATATCGACGACTTCCTGTCGGTCGTGTACGCCCGCCCCGACTACATCGACACCCTGGCCACCTCGACCGCGATCTCCGCGCACGTCCCGGTCGACTTCGAGCTACGCGGGTGTCCGATCGACCGGCGGCAACTCCTCGAGGTGATCACCGCCTACCTCGCCGGTCGACGACCGAACATCCCGAACACCACCGTGTGCACCGAATGCAAGCGGCGCGGACTGACGTGCGTCATGGTCGCCGACGGCACCCCCTGCCTCGGACCGGTCACCCACTCCGGTTGCGGAGCACTATGTCCCGCGGTCTCGCGCGGATGCTACGGCTGTTTCGGCCCCACGACCGACCCGAACCTCACCTCGCTGATGGGGTGGCTGCGCACCTGCGGCATGAACGACGATGCCATCTCGCGCGTCCTCGCCACCTTCAACGTGGCCGCATTCGGCACCGATGCGCCGGGATCACCCACATGAGCGCCACCACGAGAGAACTGACCGTCAAGGCTCTCGCCCGAGTCGAGGGGGAGGGCCGACTCGACGTCACCGTACGAGACGGTTGCGCCGACCGAGTCGACCTGGCCATCTACGAGCCGCCCCGCTTCTTCGAGTCGTTCCTACGCGGCCGGCACTACTTGGAGCCACCCGACATCACCTCCCGGATCTGCGGCATCTGCCCGGTCGCCTACCAAGTCAGTGCCTGCAACGCGCTCGAACAGGCCTGCGGTATCGAGGTCACTGATGCCGTCCTCGACCTTCGGCGGCTGCTGTACTGCGGCGAGTGGATCGCCAGCCACGTCCTGCACATCTATTTCCTGCATGCACCCGACTTCCTCGGCTTCCCCGACTCCATCGCCCTCGCTCGACGCGACCGGGCTGCCGTCGAGCGGGGACTGGCACTGAAGAAGGCGGGCAACGCCATCCTCGATCTCATCGGCGGCCGGGCCATTCATCCGGTCAACGTCCGGGTCGGCGGATTCCACCGCGCACCGACCCGCAACGAGCTGGCCCCGCTGGCGGAGCAGCTGCGCGCCGCCTTGGGCCAGGCGATAGCCACCGTCGACTGGGTGTCCACCTTCGACTTCCCGGACATCGAACTCGACCACGACCTCCTCGCGCTCCAGCACGAATCCCGGTACGCCATCGAGGACGGCGACATCGTCTCGACGAATGGATTACAGTGTGGGCCAGAAGAATTCCCCCGGCATGTGATCGAGCACCAGGTGCCGCACTCGACCGCCCTCCACGCCGAACTCGACGGCCGGCGCTACCTGACGGGGCCCTTGGCGCGCTACTGCCTCAACTCCACGCAATTGACGGGTGCGGCCGCCGCGGCGGCAACAGCCAATCTCGGTGCGCAGTGCCGGAACCCTTACCGCAGCATCGTCGTTCGCGCCGTCGAAGTCGTCTACGCGGTCGAGGAAGCCTTACGCATCATCGATCACTATCAGCGGCCCCCGCGATCCTTCATCGACGGGCCGCCCGTCCATGCGGTGGGACACGGGGTCAGTGAGGCACCCCGCGGATTGCTGTATCACCGCTATGAACTCGATCCGGACGGCCTCGTCCGCACGGCGACCATCATTCCGCCCACCTCACAGAACCAGGCGGCGATCGAACACGACCTCCGCGGCGCCGTCGATGCTCATCTCACCCTCCCGGACGAGGAGTTGGCCGCCCTGTGCGAGCGGATCATCCGCAACTACGACCCCTGCATCTCCTGTGCCACCCACTTCCTGACACTCACGATCGACCGCCGATGACGGCCGTGGTGCTCGGAGTCGGGAACGAGGACCGACGCGACGACGGTGTCGGGCCCGCGGTCGCGCGCGCGGTCGCCGCCCGGGCAAGGGCCGATGTGCTGGTCACGGTTTCCGACGGTGACCCGGCGACCCTCCTCGACGCCTGGGCCGATATGGATGTCGCTGTCCTGGTGGACGCCATCGTGTGCGATCCTCCCCGGCCCGGCACCGTGCACCGATTCGACTCACAAACGCTCGCCGCCCTGCCGGCGAAGACCACCAGCACCCACGGGCTCGGACTCACCGAAGCATTGAGATTGGGTGCAGTGCTCGGCCGGATGCCCCGGCGCTGGGTGCTGTACGCCGTCGAGGTCGCCGACGTGGGTTACGGTCGCGGACTGTCCTCTGCAACAAAGGACGTTCTCGAACCGGTGACGTCGGCGGTGTTGGCCGAAGTCGTCGGCGCGCGGAGGGGGACATCATGAGCACCACCCCGATCGTCGTGGGCGTAGACGGGTCGCCGCCCTCATCGGAGGCGGTGCGGTGGGGGGTAGCCGAGGCGATCCTTCGCAGCGCTCCGCTTCTCCTTCTGGCGTGTGTCAGTTACCGCGGGGCCGAGTCCCTACCGCTGGTGGGCGCAGAATTGCGTGAGCGAGCCGAGCGGGACCTCACCGCAGCCACCGAGCTCGCTCGGGCTCACGACCCCCGCGGCGTTGTCCACATACGAACGGAGCTGCATTGGCAGTATGCGCCCGCGGTGCTCGTCGACCGATCGGAGTCGGCGCGAATGATAGTGCTCGGCCGCCGCGGACTGGGCGAATTCACCGGCGGCCTGATCGGTTCGGTCACCTCGGCCGTGGCCCGGCACGCACACTGCCCCGTTGTCGTGATCGAGGGTGCCGCAGCCTCCCCTGAGGAGGGCGGCGTGGGCCCGGTTGTGGTCGGCGTCGACGGCTCGGACAACAGCGAACCCGCCATCGCGCTGGCGTTCGAGGAAAGTGCCCTACGACGAACCACGCTGATCGCACTCCATGCGTGGTCGGACCAGGACCTGTCCACTCTTCCCATGGGAACCGGCCCCGACCGGTGGAAGGCGGTGGCGGAGTCGGAACAGGCACTGCTGGGGGAGAGCCTGACCGGATGCGCCGAGCAGTACCCCGACGTCCCGGTGCAGCAGGTCCTTGTCAGAGACCGGCCGGTGCGGCACCTGCTGGCGCAGGCGGAAGAGGCGCAGCTACTCGTCGTTGGCACCAGAGGCCGCGGCGGATTCAAGGGAATGACCCTCGGTTCGACGAGCGCGGCCTTACTGCACACCGCTCCATGCCCGCTCATCGTCGTCCCGCGGTGTTGAGCGTGAGGCCCTTCAGACGCTGTGTCGAGAGCACGGATGACTTTCGGCCGCACGAGCACACCGTTCGACTCTGCCGTGGCCGGATTGTCTGCGGCACAGTGGTCGGTATGCACGTTTGACGTGGTGAGGCGGGAATGATGGACGATGACACGCTGAGTTTTCTGGATGCGGGGTTCCTCGAGACCGAGGATTCCGATGATCATGCGAGCCTGACGATCGGGGCGTTGGCGATTCTCGCTGGTCCGGCGCCGACTCCGGACCAGTTCCGTGCGGCGGTGGTGGCGCGGCTGGTCGATCTACCGCACGCACGAGACAAACTCCATATGGTGCCGCTGGATCTCGGGAAACCGTCCTGGGTGGAGGACCCGGTGTTCGACCTCGGCCACCACGTGCGCCGGGTGGCGCTCCCACAGCCCGGGGACGAGGAGACGCTGTTCGGGTTCGTGGCCCGGGTAATGGGGCATCGCCTCGACAGGGATCATCCGCTGTGGGAATGCTGGGTGGTGGAAGGACTCACCGGGGAGCGTTGGGCCGTGCTCGCCAAAATGCATCACTGTATGGCGGACGGCATCACCGGCACCAGACTGTTCGAAGCGATGTGTGACGAGGACCCGCCGGCCATCACACGGAGCACACCGGAAATCGTCTCCCAGAAGCAGACTCCCGCCGGCATCATCGACACGATCACCGGAGTTCTCTCGCCGGCGCGTCAATTCCGAATGCTCACAACGGTGCTGACTGCACCGCAGCGGTTCGCGGCGGCCACGGTCGGCGCCACCCTTGGTTTCGTTCGCCTCCTCGCCGAGATGGTGACGTCAACGTCCGGCACGTCATTGATCGGGCCCATCGGACGGCAGCGGCGGTACTGCGCCGCCCGCACCCGCATGGGGGATGTCCGCGAAATCTGTTCCGCCTACGGAGTCACGGTCAACGATGTCGCTCTTGCCGCGATCACCAGCGGACTGCGCACGCTCCTCCTGCGACGAGGCGAAATCCCGGAAGCCCGCACCGTCCGCACCCTCGTCCCCGTGTCCGTGCGCGCCGACCCCCCGGGTGGGGGCCCAGTGCACAACGAGGTTTCTCTTATGCTGCCGTTTCTCCCCGTCGACATCGAGGACCATGTCGAACAGCTCACTGCGGTGCACCGGCGCCTCGCCGCGCACAAAGCCGGCAACGAGGCGGAAGGTGGAAAAGCGTTCACAGCGCTGGCACAGTACGGGCCGTTCATGCCGTTGGCTTGGGCGATACGCCTGGCCATGCGGTTCCCCCAGCACAGCGTCGTGGCCGTCGCCACGAACATTCCCGGGCCCCGTCAGACACGCCACATCCTCGGCCGGGAGATCCTCGAAATTTTCCCCTACGTGCCGATCGCACTGCGGTTACGCATCGGCATCGCTGTCTTGAGCTACAGCGACCACCTCACCTTCGGTGTCACGGGTGACTACGACACCAACCCCGACCTTGCCGACCTGGCCCACGGAATCGAACACGGCGTGGCATCACTCCTGGCCGCGGCCCGCCTGTCCGAAGTGAACTAGCCGTCAGAGAAAACAGCGTCAACATGAGGGAGCGAGCATGAAGGCGATCCAGTACCGCCGCATCGGCGCAGAACCCCGAACTGGTCGAGATCCCCACACCCGAACCTGGCCCCGGCGAGATCCTCCTCGAGATCACCGCGGCCGGGGTCTGCCACTCCGATGCCTTCATCGTGGGGCTACCCGAGGAGCAATACACCGTCGGGCTGCCACTGACACTCGGTCACGAGGGCGCTGGACGCGTCGCCGCCGTCGGCGCCGGTGTGGAAGGACTCGAAGTCGGCACAAATGTGCTCGTCTACGGGCCGTGGGGATGCGGACAGTGCTGGCACTGCTCCCAGGGCATGGAGAACTACTGCTCGCGGGCCGCGGACCTGAACATCCTGCCGCCCGGGCTCGGCGCACCCGGGGCGATCGCCGAATACATGGTGGTCGATTCGCCCCGCCACGTCGTACCGATCGGCGACCTCGACCCGGTGACGACGGTTCCCCTGACCGATGCCGGGCTGACGCCCTACCACGCGATTAAACGGTCGCTGGGCAAACTTCGTCCCGGCTCGACCGCGGTGGTAATCGGCACCGGGGGACTCGGTCACGTCGCCATCCAGCTGTTGCGGCACCTGTCACCGGCCCGCGTCGTCGCTCTCGACGTCAGCGAAGACAAACTCGAGTTCGCCCGGTCGATCGGCGCCCACGAGGCGGTGCTGTCCGACTCGAACGCCGCTGCGAATGTCCGCACGATCACCGGACCCAACGGCGCGGCGCTGGTGCTCGATCTCGTGGGGATGCAACCGACCCTGGACCTGTCGATGGCGATCGCGGGCGTCGGTTCCGACGTCGCGATCGTCGGACTGGGTGACGGTCAGGCAGCCGCCCAGGTAGGTTTCTTCCGCGGGGCGTACGAAGTCAACGTCGCCGTCCCATACTGGGGTGCCCGGAACGAGCTGATCGAGCTGGTCGACATGGCCCACCAGGGTGTGTTCGACATTGCCGTAGAACGCTTCGCGCTCGAGGACGGTGTGGAGGCGTATCGGCGGCTGGCCGCGGGAACGTTGCGTGGTCGCGCCGTCATCACGCCGTCGTCCACACCCTGAAATCAAACCGAGATGAGTTGAGAAACACAAGAATAGGCGCCGCGGCAGACGCGGAGCTCCCTCGCCACCGCGAAGGGCTTCTTCCGCGGGTCCGCCGGTAAGCGCACTCGGTACGAGCAGCGCCAACAGGCGCGGCGCCCACACCGAGTGCATGCGATTTGCACGAGAATCTCAGCGTTGGCCTCACCCGCTGGAGTTGCCCCGCCCTGCCGGCAGCATCGTCGTCATCGAGGAGCGCTAGCGAACGATGAGCAGCGGGCAGGCAACCGAGTGCATCAACGCCCTGCTGGTCGATCCCAGCAACATATTGGTGAATCCACCTCGCCCCCGGCTCCCCACCACGAGGAGTTGTGCGTTCTCGGCCTGCTCCCTCAGATTCCTTGCAGGACGATCCCGGACGACGACGGTGCGCACCTTCACATCCGGGTATTCCTCCGCGCGGCCAGCTAAATTCTCGGACAACACAGCGGTCTCGTTTTCCGCGGCCCGTCTCCACTCGGCGTCGCTGCCGCCGTCGGGGGCCAGTACCAAAGTGATATCGGACCACGCGTGCACAGCCACGAGCTCAGCCTGCCGCAGGGCGGCCTCTTCGTAGGCCATCGAGATGGCGGATTCACTGTGACGCGATCCGTCGACGCCGACGACGACGGGCCCGGAACGGTCATTGATATCACGATCAGCTGCTCCCCGAATGACTGCAGCGGTGCAATGAGCGTGCGCGGCAACCGCGGAACTGACCGAGCCCAGGAAGGCGCGTTCGACGATTCCCTGCCTGTTCGCGCCGACCACGACCATCGACGCCGTCGCCGAGCGCCCGATCAGCTCACCGGCCGGAGTTCCGGTGCACAACGTGGCGACGATCTCGATATCGTGCCCAGGCGCCGCGGCACGGGCGATCTGTTCTGCGAGCACCAATCTTTCCCGACCATCGCGTTGCTCGTCTTCGAAGAAGCTGGCGGGCATTCCGATCGGGACGCCATAGGCACCGGGAACGAACGTCGTCGTGATCAGCGACAGCGGCAGCTTACGGAGCGCGGCTTCCTTGGCTGCCCAGGACACCGCCTGCAGCGCTGAGGGTGAGCCGTCTGTTCCTACAACGATCGGGCGGTGGCCGGTCATGGTGTACTCCTCCGGGCTGCTCTGCGATGAGTTTCTGTCTCGACATCTATCGTCGTTATCCGTGACCGACCTCCGTAGAGGAGAAGGTCATCACCTCCGCACCTCGAGCGTCCCGCCGATTCGGGCGAAAGTCGTCATCAGGGGAGTCGCTAGGGTTCGTCCAAGCGGCAGCGGTTACGGAGGGTGTGATAGCGGGCCTTGTCCATGAGCATGGCGTAGAGGAAGCCGCATCGGCGTGGGGTCCAGACGGATCGAGGTGGCGACCACGGCCCTTTTCCTCTCGGTGCGTTTGCGGTCGAAGTAGCCGTGGTTAGTCGGTCGCCCGGGGGCTGCACGCGCGGACTGGAACCCGGAGACGGCAAGACTCCATAGGACTATCTGCGTGGCATTGCTACCGGGCACCCTCACCCTCCGCGTGTCCAGCGCGGCGAGAATGTCGGTCGCGAGGCGTGCACCCATGTGGAGTGCGTGCGGTCGCTGTGACGGCCACGCTGGGCGCGTTCGCCGTCGTTTGACGAGCACGGCGTGACGCTCTCGTAGGCGGCCGCGTTCACTGCTGTCGGGGTCGCCTGCAATCTGAGCGGTCCGTCAATGCCACAAGGCCGCCACCCCCGGGACATTCGGAACGACACGGGCAAGGAGTCATACCGAACCTGGCGACCGTAGCGCCGCGAAACGGGACCATAAGGACGGTAACTGGGTGGTCAGAGGGAATTGACGCCTTGCAGAACAAGAGCCGGCCACCCCGGGACCATCAGGCCGACACCGATAGAGATCAGTGTGAGACCCCAACTGCGGTACCGGGCGCTGTGACTCGCGGCCAATCCGCAGAAGACGATCACCGACGCGCAACCGAGCACATTGAATGCGGAGGTTGCGAACAGTGCGGCACCACCGGTGAGTGCAGCGGCGACCAGCCAGAAGTACCGCAGATCGTGAGCATCGAGATCGAGAGTGTGCACGGTATTTCCTGTCTCACATGACCGTCAGCGACCGTCTTCTCGCCGAGACCTGTGCACCGACAGCACGGTATCCACCTCACGCCGGGGAGTCTGCCGCGGAGCAAGATTCCCGACCGTGCCCAGGCGAACCAATGCCTGGGCGAAGGAGGGCTCGGGGAGAAGATCTCCGATCATCGCCCGGCTCTGCGGGATCTCGGTCACGTGGGTGAGCGGGCAGGTGGCAACTTTGTTCACCGTTGCGTCGAGTAGGACGGCGGAAAGGGCTTCACCGCAGCGCAGCCAGTCCATCCGAGTGTCGGTTCCGGTGCTCAGCACCACCACGGTCGACTGATCGATCTGCGTCGAGTCGGCTCCGTGTGTGTCGGTTCCGGAGGGGAAGTTGCGGCCGATGCCGACGCGTGCTCGCTCCTCGGCGGTGGCCAGCGCAGCCGGTGGGATTCCTCCCGATGGAATCGAATGACCTGCCCACCAATATAATTCGGTGTGATACATCGCGTCGTAGCGTCGCGCGGCCGCGGTAAGTTCCGTCGCTTCAGCCAGCTTCGGACGCGCGTCGGCGGGGAGCACGGTCAACCGTGCGCCCCGTCCGCGAACCACCTCGGACAGACTGCCCGGACCCCACGTCGTCACGGGGTCGAACGCCCGTCGATCCGAGTAGCGATGCCTCATCGCGGACACAAGGTCGAAGTCGTGCGATTGAGGGCGAGCATCATGCCGGAAGCGAATCGTCGCGAGATGGGGTGAGTGAGGACCTTCGGGGAGACGAACGATCTCGGCGGTCCATCGCACCGCGGTGAGCGCCACCTGCAGATGATGAAGGGTCGCCCCGCAGCTGATCACCATTTGCCGGCCGGTGGGGTCAGCCGTCTTCAGGAGCCTTTGGGGATCGGTATGAAGTTCGAGGCGATCGTCGGTCAGCGTCCAGTGCCATGGCTGGCTGTTATGGACCGAGGGTGCTCGGCCCGCCAAGTCGACCGCGTGCCGCACCACATCAAGACTGGGCAACTCGACATTCATGGTCTACTCCTCACCCACACGCTCGCCGACACCCCGACGGGATCGGCGCACCGCTTTGCCGTACCCATACTCGTCGTTGCTGGACTTCCGCGGCAGGGCCGATGGTCACACGAGCGTCCCGGTATGCCCCCTGCGTGGCCGGCGGGGCATCAACATTGCTGCCGCAAGGCACAGTATTCCGACAAGAATCGCTGCCGCACCCACACCGACGAGCGGTGTCGCGAGCCAGACACCGAGACAAGCGACCAACCCTGCCACAGTCGCGCCGGACAGCACCGCAAGCGCCATCCCGGCCGGGTGCAAGTATCGAAGGTCGTCGCCCTCCCGTCGGTCCTCACCGGCGAATGAGCCCTCGCGATGCTGTCCCACGATGTCCTCTCCGTTTCGTGCCGATAGGTGTGTGTCGGCTTCTGTGAACAACGGTCCGATAACAACGGGCTTTCTTCCAGGGCCGAAGGTCACCGATCTCGGCACCGTGGTCCTCGTCGGGTTTGGGCACTCGTGGACGAGTCGAGGGCCGATGACTTTGTGCTCTACGCACCTTCGATTCATCGCGGAACACTCGGAATAGAGCACCCCGAGGAGGTGGCGATGGACAGCACGCAGCCACTCACCTTGCGGTGGTGGCGACTGGCGCCGTGGAGCCGGAATTCGTTGATGCGCCCGAGTGATCGGTGCGAGTCGCTCGCGGTCCTGACGGCGACCCTCTTCGTGCTCATGCTGGTGCCGTGCGCGGCGGCATTCGGCACCGTCACCTACACCGACCTGAGCGAACAGTCCCACACCGACCGCGCCAACCGGCATGTGACAGCGGTCGTCCTCGTCGATGACCCGAAGCCCCGAATGGACGACAGGTACGCCCGATCTCCGCTGACCCACGACGACGCCCCGGCGCGGTGGATCGGGTCCGACGGATCACCTCGCACAGGGGATGTGGAGGTCCCACCGAATGCTCAGGCCGGCGATACCGTCGACGTCTGGATCGATGCGAACGGCGACGTCGTGGACGAGCCGAGAACCGGAACGGAGAACGCCGCCATCGCGGTGAGCGCGGCACTCTGTGTGTGGGTCTTCGGCGCGACCACTGCCGTTGCCCTACTGGCCCTCGTACGATGGGCAGGCTCACGCGAGCGGATGCGGCGATGGGATCGTGAATGGGGCAACGTCGACCGGACCCCAGGATGGACGATCAATTGACCATTGTTCGATTGACGACAACGGGAAGAATCACGTCACCGGG
This sequence comes from Rhodococcus sp. NPDC019647, assembly GCF_044389235.1. Classification (NCBI taxonomy): domain Bacteria; kingdom Bacillati; phylum Actinomycetota; class Actinomycetes; order Mycobacteriales; family Nocardiaceae; genus Rhodococcus; species Rhodococcus sp. NPDC019647. The sequence continues at coordinate 44,894 of NZ_JBIRXS010000031.1, forward strand.
AGCATCGATGACCTCCGCTATGCCCGACCGAGCCTCTCTCGAATCCGCAGTGGCCCTTGCGTGCAGGGCGCCGTCGCTCCACAACAGCCAGCCCTGGCGTTGGGTTGTCGACCGGTTCGGGCTTTCACTGTTCAGTGATCCCGATCGCCTGCTTCCCGCGACGGACGACTTCGGTCGTCAAATGGTGATTTCGTGCGGCGCTGCGCTGAACCATCTCGAATATGCCTTCGCTGCACAGGGCTGGGGCATCGAGATCGATCGGATGCCGGCCGGAGCCGACCGCGAGCTCCTTGCGACGGTAGGAATGTTTCACCAGCGTGAGATCGGGCCGGACGACGCCCGCCTGGTGGAAGCAATCCCGACGAGGACTACCGACAGGTTGCCGTTCGCGGCACCACCGTCGTGGGACGAGACAACCCCGTATCTGCACGCCGTGTCGGAAAGGCGCGGGGTTCGCCTCGTCGTTCTCGACGAGCGCAGCCGAACAGCCCTCGAGAATGCGTCCCTGCGGCTGTCCGGTCTCCGCGGGGGCAATCCGGTGTATCAAGCCGAACTCCGATGGTGGGCCGGTCATCAGGATCCTTTCCCGCAGGGGGTGCCCGAAGCGGCGCTACCGTCTGCCACCCAACGCCGTTCCGTGTCGTTGGCTCGCGACTTCCCGTCGGGCACCGCGGCATCGGCGGATCCGGCTGCACGGCAGGATCAGGCCGCCATCCTGTTGCTCACCACCGACGCAGATTCCAGACTGGACTGGCTGCGGTGCGGCGAGGCGCTGTCCGCTGTGCTGCTCACCTGCGCATCCCGCGGGCTCGCCACGTGTCCGGTCACTCACCTCACCGAAATGCCGGCGACTCGTACCCTCGTCCGTGACCTCTCCGCCGACCCCGGGTTGCCCCAAGTACTCATTCGGGTGGGAAGGGCAACCCATGAGCAGACCCCTCCCACCACATCTCGTCGTCCGCTGTCCGAAGTCCTCTTCAAGGTCCGACCGACACCACCCGAATAAGGACTCCGCGCCGATCACCACCTATTGGCGCCCCGCGAAAAGGGGGAGGGAGAACACCAGCGCTACTGCGAAATGAGATGCGCCACGGGGACTAATAAAACATTCGGCGGCAGAGACGAACTCGGTCCAGCCGGATGTTAGCGATACGCAGTTGCAGGACACGGGATCGTGACCAATCCGTAGGGTTGCAGTCCACCGGCGACGGTGGGGCGTTGACAGACTGACCAAGCTGGCGGAGTCCGCGCTCGAAGGCGAGATGAACGACCACCCCGGCGACGGCGAGAGCGACCCGTCCGGTAGGACAGCGACAACTCCCGTGGCCGGCGGATAAGGGCAGCTCAACGCCGACATCCACAGGATCACGCTCACTCAGGGTCCCCCGCCACGATGCACACTCGCGCACTCTCGGCCCGCCCAAGCCGACGGTGACGGCGACGGCGACGGCGAAATGGTCGCGCTGCGCATCCACAAACGCAGACATCTCCGGCGTCGTCTTCCGCGCGATGCGCGCCGACCAATCACCACTATCAGTCATGACACAGTCCTGGTATCCGACGTCGATCTCGTCGCCGAGCGCGGCTCGTCGACGCCATCCGCTGCCTGAACGAGTTCCACACCCCCCACCCTGACCCCGTCCTCGACCCCAACCGCCACGGACAGGTCGCTATCCCGGAGCCGGATCGAGAATGTGCTGGTGCCATGAAGAACCCGCACCCTCGAACAGGTTGCAGGACTCGAATCGCCCGCGAGTGGTTCACCACCCAGCTCTCCCGCTGGCATCTCTCCACGCAGTCATGCCCTGCTGCGGACATGAGACCTGGAATAAAGGACCGTTGGCCCTACTACCTTCACTCGATGGGGAGTGGACTCGGAGAGGTCAAGCAACCATCTCCCAGTTCTGGAGCCAGCTATGAGCATTCTGTCGCACCACCGTCCACGCCAGGCACTGCCACCGGCGTGGCCGTCACTGCCGGACTGGTCCGATCTGATGGCCAGGTTCGAGGCAATGCCTCCGTGGACCTCGCTCGAAGGGCACATGATCCGCGTCGAGGAACACCTCGACAAGGGTCGCTACACCCTACGCGCCGAACTCCCGGGAGTAGACCCGGAGAAAGACGTCGACATCAACGTCCGTGACGGACAATTGACGATCAAAGCCGAACGAACCGAACAACACAAGGAAGGCGCACGATCCGAATTCCGCTACGGCAGTTTCTACCGATCCATGCCGCTGCCGGCCGGTGCGAAAGAAGACGACATCGATGCCACTTACACCGACGGCATCCTGACGGTGACGATGCCGGTGACCGAATCGCCGACACCGGAAAAGCACGTCGAAATCAAGAAGATCACCCCCAGCGGCGACAAGAAAAACTGACCGGCCCGGCTGCGTCCGGTTCGCATCAGGCGAGGACACCATGGCGAAGCCGATCGTCCCCATCATCGCGGTCCTGTGGCTGACCCTCGCTGCAATCGGCGCCTGGAGCACCATCGCCTTCGCGTTCGCCGCCGTGGCTGCCGTCGTAGTGGGAACGTACCTGCTGGCCAGTGCGGTCACCGGCTCCGGCGGGCACTGAAGGCTCGGCTTCGGACTATCAAACTAATTGTTTTGCAACTTTTTGGAGACTATCCGCCATGACCACAGCACGTGACATCATGCACACCGGTGCGACCTGCATCGGCGAACACGACACCCTCACCACCGCCGCGCAGCGCATGCGGGAACTCGACGTCGGGGCGCTGCCGATCTGCGGTGACGACGACCGACTCCGCGGCATCATCACCGACCGCGACATCGTCCTCAAATGCGTTGCTGCCGAGGAAGATCCGAGTACTATGAGCGCGGGCGATCTCGCGCAGGGCAGCGCTTACCACGTCGATGCCGGAGCGAGCGTTGAACAGGTCATCACCGTGATGGAAGAACACCAGATCCGCCGCCTGCCCGTCCTCGACGAGCACCGCTTGGTCGGCATGATCAGCGAAGCTGATATTGCCCGTCACCTGCCCGAACACGCCGTCGGATCGTTCGTCGAAGCCATCTGCGCACCGAAAGCCCTCCCGAGCCACTGATCTCGCGGCCGGGGAGTTCCTGCAAGGGCCTCCCCGGCGCGAGGAGATGTCGTTGGTCGACCACATCCCGATCCACACTCATCCGGACAATCGTCGCGTTGCGCGAGCCCTGCGATCAGGCAGCCGAACACCCCGCCGCTCAGGTCGCCGCCGGGCCAATGACGTAGTCGGGCCTGTGCGCGGTGGCGTCGGACGGGATCATCGGCTTCGCCGACCAGACATCGCTCACCAGGTCCACCCTGATCCTCGGTCTCGCGGTCGTCCTGTTGGCGGCCGCGTTCGGGTCCGCCTACGGCTGCACCCCACGGCATGATGTTTGCCGCACCGCTGCTCGGGATCTGGCTGGTCGTCCCCCCTAGTCCGTGGACGGCGTAAACATCGAGGGCTGCGCGAACATCGAGGGCTGCGCGCGGATTGAGGGCAGGCAGGGGAGCGGACCAGCGGGAAGCTAGTTCGGTCGCGTTGGTGGTGAAGCATCGGTTGGTCTCTCGCGGGCGAGGTGGATGATGTGCTGCCGATCCGGTTCAGTGGGACCGCCGCTACTGCCACTGCCACTGCCTGGCACCGTCGGATGGTAGCGGAGGGGAAGTCCGAGCGCGGTCCGATCGCAGCCCCGCACGAGGTCGGTGGCCGTAACGATGCCCGTCAGGTGCTGCTCACTGTCGACGACTGCAATTAGATCCAGACCCGGCCGGAGGAGCACCGCCCTGGCCACGTCCGCCAACAGCGTGTCACCGGCCACGATGTCGGCGTCGGGCAGGGGCCGGGCGAGTGACCCGATAGTCGTCCGGCGTCGCGCCGCCGGGGTTGTCCGGGCCAGATCACTCAGAGTGATCACCCCGACGGGGTGAACGTCTGGGTCGACGACCGGGAAGATCCGGTGGTGGGACGACGATGCCGCACTGGCCAGGAATTCTTCGACGGTGTCGCCCGCGGCCGCGGCGACGGGGGTGGGTGTCATCGCGTCGGCCACCTGAAGGTTACCGAGACGGTGCCGTGCCGATGCGGTCATCAGTTCCACATTCGCCGCCGACCGGAGAAACCACCCGAGCAGCATCAACCAGAGTCCGCTGCTTCCGAAGACGATCGCCTGTGCTCCGCCGAGCAGGATCAGCACCAGTCCCAGGACCCGTCCGCTCCTGGCCGCCGACGTGGCGGCGGCGAGTCTGTCTCCGCTGCGATGCCACAGGACGGCACGGAGCACCCGGCCGCCGTCCAAGGGCGCGCCTGGCAGCAGATTGAATATCGCAACGATCAGGTTCGCCGTTCCGAGCCAGACGAGGGCAGCGGTCACGAGCGGACCGGTGAACTGTTCGACCGAGAAGGCGACGACGAGAGAGACCACACCGATGAGCAAGCTGGTGATCGGTCCGGCGAGTGCGATATGCAGGTCCGCCTTTGGATCGGGTGGTTCCTCACGCAGCTCGGACATCCCACCCAGCAACCACAGGGTCACCCGGTCGACAGAGACGCCATGGCGGCGCGCGACGAGGGAGTGAGCGAACTCGTGCGCGACGAGCGTCAGGATGAACCCTGCCGCGGTCACCGTCCCGATGATCCAGTAAAGCAAAGTCGGCCGGCCGGCGAAATGCACCGGCAGTATCGACAGCGACAGCAGTGAAGTCAACAGCGCCAGTGTCGGGAAAAGCGACCAGTGCACCGAGATCCGGATGCCCGCAATCCGGCCGGCGGGAATCGCTCCGCGCAACATCGGGCACCTCCTGAAGGAAGCCGGGGTCGCCGGACGCGACCCGAACCTATTCCATTCCACTCCGGGCCGGATTGATACGGCAGGGTCATTGGTCACGTTCGCCGGGACTACAGCCACTGCACGGTCGATTCGGTCTCCGCGCCGAGTTAGGTCAGCCGTAGGTCGCCCGAATTCCGAACCGGTTGCCGAAGCCTGTCGCGGCCGGCGGCGTATCGTTCCAGGACTTGCGCATATCCGCGACGCCTTCTGGCGGTTCCCTGCATCCGGAATCTGGGCGAGTTGACGCTCGAGACTGACCACAAAGTCGGCCTAGTCGTCGTCTTTACCTGTCCTTCAGTGGGAGTTCGTTGCCGCCGGGGGTGTCGGCGGCCCCGACGATCTGATCGACCCGCTCGTGGAATATTCGCCAGCGTCGCTCGTTCTCGTGCGTGAGCACCGCGCTGCGAGCCGCGAGATCCGCGGCGAAATTGAGCATTTCCGAGACGGAGAACATATACCGCGGAACGACACGGTTCGCAGTGAGATCCGCGCGCAGGGCGGCCGGGGTGAAGTCGACCCGCCCGAGGATCGCGACCGCGCGCTCGAGGTTGCGGGCGATGAGATCGGCCATCGACGCGCACTGCCAATCGTTGCTCACGATACGGTGCCGCTCGGCCAGCAGATCCGCAAGTTCCGGGTAGCTCAGCAATGCCTCCAACATGTCCCATGCCGCGGACATCGCGGACGTCAGCCACTGCCCGGTCGCCCGGTTCGCCTCCGCTAGCGCGCGGAGATCACGTTTCAGATTCGTGATCTCCGTAGGCTCGCCGCCGCCCTCCATGAACAAGATCCCGAGCGTCTCTGTGGCGCGATCATCATTGAGGTCGGAAGCTCCTGCGAACGGGCTGAGGTACTTCTCGCCAGACGGTTCGACCACCAACCACCGCTCGGCCAGTGCCTGTAATGCCCGTGAACTGCGTTGCAACCGGATCACGTCGTGAAATGGTGATTCGGAATAAAACTTCTCGTGCTCGCGGTGGAACCGTGCGAGGTTGCGCACCGTGAGCAGCAGCTGGTCTCGCTCCGTCTGCATCGTTCGAGCGTGGCACGGCGCAGCGAGACATCGCCGGCGAATCGGAGAACTCTCGCATCATCGGGGTCATTCTCTCCGCGTGGAGCAGTTCGGGGGCGGTCGGTAGGGACTTCCACCTGTTTGCCGGCGCCGGGGAGGTGCCGAGTGTCCGGGCATAGAGCGCTGACGGCGCACCTCGCCGGCCGGGCCGAGTTCGAGGGCGGGGATGTCATCGATGCCTGTGGGCCGGTACTGATTATGTAGGTCGACGATTGCGCGGGCTCTGGCAGCCGTTCTGTGGTGTGGCGGTGCGAAAGCAACCTTCCGCGACGGGCAAAGAGAGACTGTGCAGCTTACTGAGGGCGTGAAGGATGCCGCTGCTGAGGTAGAGCGGTGTGGCGCTACCGGTAGGTGTCCACTGCGATTCGTGCTGGATCTCCTTTGGAGATTCATACCAAGTCCGACATCAGCACGATGATCCGGTGTGCTTGCCTCCCCGACGCCGCTGTTCTCGAGGGCTTAGGCTGCCCGGCGCAGAGACTCGTGTGTTTGCGGTAATCAAGGATCGAATATCACCGGCCCTTCCGTGCCCGTGACAGCCGTTCACCGATCAGTGACCGGCCAAAAAATCCGTCCCCAGTGTGCGAGTTCTCCGGTGAGCATCTTGTGAGCACGGCGTTCGTCAGTGCACCGAATTCGATGGTGATCAAGATATCGCCGGTTCGTTACGGGCTGCGAGGTACATTCGCTCGCGCGTTTCTGGTGCTGGCCATCTTGAACGACAAATTCTGCCGCGACTGCCGCAGCCGATCGTTCGGCCGGCGGTCAGCGGCGGAAGAACGAACGTAGGGTGCGACGCTGGTCCTGGACCGGGGTGGTGTCCTGACGGCAGGTGCAGCGGTCGGCGGTAGGCACGGAGCTCATGACGGTGTCGACGTGTCGGCCGCAACCGCCCCAGCCTGTGTTGCCGCAGTTCGGGCAGGTGACGGGATAACACATGGGGATCCTCCTGGGTACCAGAGCGGGGCTCGGGTGAACGGTTCGGGTCAGGCGCCGGCGACTGCGCGTCGTTCGGTGACCGTCGCGTGCACCCGAGCCATGTCGAGGGCGTTCACCTGGCCGATCAGGTCGTCGAGGGCGGGCGCGGGCAGTACCCCGGGCCGGGAGTAGACGAGCACGCCTTCGCGGAAGGCCATGATGTTGGGTATCGACCGGATGTTCGCCATGGCGGCGAGTTGCTGCTCGGCTTCGGTGTCGACCTTCGCGTGCACGATATCTGGATGCGCGGCCGAGGACTTCTCGAACACCGGGGCGAAGGCGCGGCAGGGTCCGCACCAGGAGGTCCAGAAGTCGACAAGCACGGTGTCACTGTCGGCGATCGTGGACTCGAAGTCGACGAGGGTGAGATTTTTCGTTGCCATCGGTTGGGCTCCTTCGTTGATCGGGACTGCGTGTGGCCTGAACGATCAGGCGGGGACGTGCGCCTCGGCCCAGGCGTTGTAACCGCCGAGCAGGTCGGTTACGTTCTCGAGGCCCTGCGCCCGCAGCAGCGACGCGGCCACACTCGATCGCCAGCCGCCCGCGCAGTGCACCACGATCGGCTTGCCGGTGGGTACCTGCTCGAGCCGGGTGCGCAACTGCGCCAGCGGAATCGGCACCGCCCCCGGTATCGTCCCGAACTCCCGCTCGCCCGGATTGCGGATGTCGACCAGGGTCACCGCATCGGCGGCGAGCAGGGCGTCGAGTTCGTCGATGGTGGTGCGTTGCGCCGACTGCACGAGATCAGCCAGCTCGGCGGGAAAGAGCCGGTCGTGGCCGACGTTGAGGTAGCCGATCGCATTGTCCGAGCCGATCCGCGCCAGCCGCACCGCAGCCTCCTGCTCCTCGCCCGGGTAGGTGATCAGCACCAGCTTCTCGCCCACTTCGGCGACCATCCCGCCCGTCTCGGCGAATCGGCCGTCGAACCCGACATTGACCGAGCCGCCCAGATGCCCGGCCGCGAAGTCGTCTACGCTGCGCGCGTCGACCACCCGGATACCGGTGACGAGTGCGGCGTGTACCCGCTGTGGCGGGAGTTCGGGGATGGCCCGGTCTCGGGTGAGGAGAGGATGAACTCGCTTGTTCATCGCGGCGTCGACGGAGAAGTAGGACGGCGCCGCGGGTTGTCCCTCGGTGACCAATGCGACGAAGACGTCCTCGCTCATCGGCTGCACCGCCGGATTGGTGGCGCGCTGCTCCCCGATAGTCGAGGTGAGCTCCGTCGAGAGGTTCTTCCCGCAGGACGAGCCGGCGCCGTGGGCGGGCATGACGGTGACCTGATCGGGCAGGTTCAGCAGCTTCTCGTGCACCGTGTGGTACATCGCCCGGGCCAGGTCGACCGTGGATCCGTGGCCGAGGTTGGCCAGGTCCGGCCGGCCGACGTCGCCGATGAACAACGAGTCGCCGGTCAGCACCGCGGTCGGGGCCGCCCCCGACCGCTCGCGCACCAGGACCGAGATCGACTCCCAGGTATGTCCCGGGGTCGAGAGGATCTCGAGCTCGACCTCGCCGAGGCGGATCTGCTCGCCGTCGGCTAGGCGGCGGATCGGGTAGTCGGTGTCGGCGGCCTCGCCGAACCCGATCCACGCCCCGGTTGCCTCGACCAATTCGAGGTGGCCGGAGACGAAGTCCGCGTGGAAGTGGGTGTTGATCACTCCTTCGATTCGCAACCCGTGCTTGTCGGCGTCGTCCAGGTACTCGCCGATGTCCCGGCGAGGGTCGACCACCACCGCTCGGCCGGTGCTCTCGTCACCGATCAGGTATGAAGCGTGCGACAGACACTCGATGTAGTACTGCTCGAGAATCATGCGTTCCTCCATCGGGTCGATGTTCTCGTCTGAGCAACATGGTGTCATATACCCCCATGGGTATGTCAAGTACCCCCTGGGGTATCGTCCATGTCTGCTCGATTATCCCGACCGCAAAGTTGTTCGAGGGCCGAAGTCGGCACTGCCGTCTCCGCCCTAGCCTGGGGGAGCTGGCCGGTCCTCACTGCCGCTGGGCGAAAGCGGCGCCTTGCTGGCGAGGTTCCCATGACGGCACCGCCGAGCCGAACTGGCGCGGATCCCCTTGGTGCTTTTGCTCGCTCACTTCCCGGGCAATCGGCACACTTGCATTCCGAGATACCCCCTGGGGTACAGTGAGGAGGTTCTGGAAGATACCCCCTTGGGTATGAGGAGTTTGATATGCGTGAGGTAGACCTCGGTGAATTCGCCGTGCGCTGGGCCGACGGAGTTCCCGTCGTGGATGTGCGCGAGCGGTGGGAGTACGTCGACGGGCACATACCTGGTGCACTGTTGATGCCGCTCGGCCAACTCGCCGCTCACACCGCGGATATTCCCGCGGGGGATGTCGTCTACGTGATCTGTGCGTCCGGTAACCGCAGCCGGGAGGGGGCCCGCATCGTCGAGGCCGCCGGCCGCAGCGCGGTCTCGGTCGCCGGGGGAACCTCGGGCTGGGCCGCTTTGGGCAGGCCGCTCGATACCGGAGACGGATCGTGAGCGAACCCGCACGCCCGGCCTCGCCGATGCGCGCTGCCAGCGCTTTCATTCGGCCATCACCTCGAGGAGGACTTGTATGACCCGCAGTACGACATGGGGCGTCGAGGCCCCGGCGGCCGAGCCGGTCGCCGGCGGCGGTGTGCTCGGCCGCATGGGCGCGGCGATGGCCGGGCACGCGAAATGGGTGTTCGGCATCTGGCTGATCCTGCTGGTCGCGCTCGGCGCCGCCGCGCCGGCGGTGTTCAGCTCACTGGCCGGTGCCGGGTGGCAGGCCAACGGCTCGGAGTCGGTGCAGGTCCGCGAACTCGCGAAGCAGCATTTCGGGGGCAATTCCTCGGCCGCGGTACAGGTGGTCGTGCACTCGGATACCCAGACCATCGACAACCCGCAGATGCAGCAGACCCTGGCCGACGTCGGGACCGTGTTCGCGGGCGACCCACGGTTCGGTGCGGTGATCGCACCGCAACCGGGAATGTCGATCAGCCCGGACGGCCACACCGGCATCCTCATTGCGGGCGCGAACGCGAGCACCGACGACATGGTCAAGGCCGTCGACGACCACAAAGCGGAACTGACCGCCCTCTCCGGCGACGGAATCGAGGTATACCCGACCGGCGCATCCGCACTCTGGAGCGATTTCAACAAGGCCAACCACGACGCAATGATTCAGGCCGAATTGTTCTCCTGGCCGGTGACATTGGCGATCATGGTGCTCGCGTTCGGCTCGCTGGTCGCCGCCGGGCTGCCGCTGCTGTTGACCCTGGCCGGGCTCGTTGCCTCCGCTGGCGGGCTGGTGTTGCTCAACCAGGTCACCCCGATCTCGGTGTGGGCGATGAACTTCGCGATGATGTTCGCCCTCGCCCTGGGTATCGACTACGCCTTGTTCGTCGTCGCCCGCTTCCGCGACGCGATCCGTCACGCCTCCTCACCGCGTGCCGCGGTGGCCGAAACCATGGAGACCGCGGGCAAGGCCGTCGTCCTGTCCGGAATCACGGTGCTGGTGAGCCTGTCCGCCGTTCTCCTGGTTCCCGCACCGGCCGTGCGGACGATGGCCGTTGGGATCATGCTCGCGGTGTTCTTCGTCCTGCTGGCCTCGATGACGCTTCTCCCCGCCGCCCTGGCCGCGCTGGGCGGCAAGGTCAACGCCGGCTCCCTGCCCTACGCCAAGCGGCAAACACACCGTTCGCCGCGGTTCGCCGCCTGGGGGGAGCTGCTGCATCGCCACCCGTGGCCGTTCGCGATCGGCTCCCTGCTGGTGCTGATCGCCCTGGCCGCCCCGGTGCTCGGGCTGAAGGTCGCGATGCCCTCGATAGAGGTCGTTCCCACCGACGCCCCGGTCCGCCAGGGCTACGAACTCGTCCAGGCCCAGATGGGCGAGGGCGCACCGGGCATGCTGCAGATCATCACCCCCACCGTCGAGGGTGCCGAGACCGCCGCGGCGGCCGCGGCCACGGACGGTATCGCCATGGTCACCCCACCGCAGCCCGCACCCGACGGCAGCGACCACGTGATGCTCCAAGCCATGCCCACCGTCGACCCTTCCGACGCACGGATGGGCACGATCCTCGACACCCTGCGTGCCGGCCTACCCGACGGCGCTCTCGTCGGCGGCGCACCCGCGGAGAACCTGGACCTGCAGCAGGCGCTGAACGACTACCTCCCACTGATCGTCGCCATCATCCTGATCCTGGGATTCGTGCTACTACTGGTGGCGCTACAGGCCCCGTTGATCGCGCTCCTCGGCACCGTGGTCAGCCTGCTCTCGACCGCCGCCGCATTCGGAGTCGCGAAACTGATCTTCCAGGACGGCCACGGCGCGGGCGTGCTCGGCTTCACCCCGCAGGGCTTCCTCGACGGGTGGGGGCCGGTGTTCTTCTTCGCGATGATCTTCGCGATCGCCATGGACTACACCGTGTTCCTCCTCGCCACCGCGAAGGAACACTACGAACACTCCGGCGATCCGGCGGTCGCGCACGTTGACGGCCTCGCCCACTCCGGGCGGGTAATCCTCGCCGCCGCCGCGGTGATGGTCGCGGTGTTCTTCACCTTCGCCCTCGCCGACCCACTGCCTCCGAAAGAGATGGGCATCATCCTCGGCGTCGCGGTCCTGCTCGACGCGGTGCTGATCCGGCTGATCCTGCTGCCGGTGCTGCTGCGGCTGACCGGGCACGCCGCCTGGTGGTCACCCGCCTGGCTGCGCAAGGTCCTGCCGAAGATCAACTTCTCGCACTGAGGCCGGTGCGGAGGTGGGCCGGCGCGACCCTTACCCACCCCACTCCAATACCCCGGGGGGTACAATGGTGAGAGGTCTAGGAAAGGAAACCGCCATGGTCGGCGACGAAAACAGCATTGCATTGGTACTCAACCGGCTCCGCCGCGCCCACGGGCAGCTCGCCGGGGTGATCTCGATGATCGAGCAGGGCCGTGACTGCAAAGACGTCGTCACCCAACTCGCCGCGGTCTCCCGGGCCCTGGACAAGGCCGGGTTCAAGATCGTCGCCACCGGCCTACGCGAATGCCTCACCGGTGAGTCCCAGGAAGGCAAGGAGCCGATGACCGAGGCCGAACTCGAGAAACTCTTCCTCGCCCTCGCCTGAGCCTCCGTCACCCCACCCTCCGTTCGACCTCGTCGAAAGGTGACCATGACCGACGCACTCCCCGCCCGCGGCTGGACGATCGAGCGGGTGGTCCCGTTGCCGGCCGGAGCGATGGTGCTCGCGAGCTCCGCGCTCACCCTGGGCTTTTCGCCCGTGGTGGTTGCTGCTCACCGGGTTCGCGTGCCCCGTCCCATCGGGGCGATGACCGGCGCCGGTGACCGACCGATTTGATCCATCTTTTCCGAGAGAAAGGCAGCACACGCTCATGACGCTCGCACTGTCGACCACCCTGCACACCTCGTTCGCCGACGCGGTGGACCGCACCCGCAAAGCCCTGGCCGACCAAGGCTTCGGGGTCCTCACCGAGATCGACATGAAGGCCACCCTGAAGGCGAAACTCGGTGAGGACATGGAGGACTATCTGATCCTCGGTGCCTGCAATCCGCCGCTGGCGCATCGCGCGGTCACCGTGGACCGGCAGATCGGGCTGTTGCTGCCGTGCAACGTCGTCGTCCGCGCGGACCCCGCCGACCCGGGTGCGGTGCTGATCGATGCGATGAACCCGCAGGTGATGGTTCAGGTCGCCGACCAACCCGGGCTCGGGGCGGTCGCCGACGACGCTACCGCAGCATTGCAGGCCGCCATCGACTCCTTGGGCGCGGACGCATCGGAGGACTGACACCGCTTCCGCCCATTCCCGTTGACGGAAAGGAGGATCGGTGACGTTGCCCGTCGCGCTCGCCCTCGGCGCGATCATCGGGGTCTTGCTCGGCCTTCTCGGCGGCGGCGGGTCGATCCTGGCCGTCCCCGCCCTGGTCTTCGGCCTCGGTCTCGACCTCGACCAGGCCATTCCGATCTCCCTGCTGGTGATCGGTGTCGCTTCCCTCGTCGGAGCAATCCCGAAAATTCGCGAGCACCAAGTGAACTGGCGCATGGCTGGCGTCTTCGCCGCCTGCGGTATTCCCGCGACCTTCGCAGGCAGCGCGGTCGGGCGGGTGCTGCCGCAATCGGTGGTGATGGTCGGTTTCGCTGCCGTGATGGTCGTCGCCGGGATCCGGATGCTGATGGATCGTGGTGACACCGGCACGGCCTGTGAGGTCGGGGACTCGGGGATCGACTGGCGCCGCTGCGCCCCCCGATCCGTCCCCGCCGGAGCCGCGGTGGGCTTTCTGACCGGCCTGTTCGGTGTCGGCGGCGGCTTCTTGATCATTCCGGCCCTGGTGCTGATGCTCGGTCTGGACATGTCGGTCGCGGTCGGCACCTCACTGATCATCATCGTCGCGAACTCGGCGGCCGGTCTGATCTCGCACCTGAGCGGAACGAGCATCGACTGGGCAATCACCGCCGCGTTCGCGGGCACCGCGATCGCCGGGTCCCTGATCGCCGGTCATTTCGGCACCAAGGTCGACACCGACCGGCTGCAGCGGTGGTTCGCCTACCTCGTCTTCGTCGTCGCCGCATACGTTTTGGTCGACACGATCCTTTTCCGCTGAGGAGGGCGACCACCGACCCCCGACACCGTGTCGCCGATGCTCTCCGGGTATGCGAACACCAGAGAACAGGTAAGAAAGGGAAACCAGTCATGGACGTATCGATCATCGAGACTTCGAGCCTGGGCGACCGCAGTTACCTGGTCAGCGACGGCGCTATCGGCGTCGTCGTCGACCCGCAACGCGACATCGACAGGGTACTGGCCCTGGCCCGGGACCGCGGCGTGCAGATCACCCATGTCCTCGAGACCCACATCCACAACGACTACGTCACCGGTGGCCTCGAACTCGCCCGGACCGTCGGCGCCGAGTACGTAGTCCCCACCGGCGACGACGTCGGCTACCAGCGACGAGCCGTCGGGGACGGTGACCTCATCGACGCCGGCCCCATCCTCTTGCAGGTCATGCACACCCCCGGTCACACCCACCACCACGTCAGCTACGTGCTGCGGGAGAGCACCGGTGGCATCCGCGGCGTCTTCACAGGTGGATCGATGCTCTTCGGCACCACCGGCCGCACCGACCTCCTCGGCACGGAGCACACCGAGGAGCTGACCCACGCCCAGTACCACTCGGTGCGCCGCCTTGCCGGCGAGCTCCCCCCGGGCACCGAGGTGTACCCCACCCACGGATTCGGCAGCTTCTGCGCCGCCACCCCCGCCACCGGGGACTCCTCCACCGTCGGTGAGCAACGCACCACCAACCCCGCGCTGACCCAGGACGAACGGAGCTACGTCGACGAATTGCTCGCCGGTCTGTCCGCCTACCCTGCCTACTACGCGCACATGGGCGTGATCAACACCGAAGGGCCGGCCCCGGTCGACCTGTCGCTACCCGAACCCGTCGACCCGGACGAGCTCCGCCGCCGCATCGAGGCCGGGGAATGGGTAGTGGATCTGCGTGAGCGCACCGCCTTCGCCGCCGGCCACCTCGGCGGCACCCTCGGGTTCGAACTGTCGGACTCGTTCGTGACCTACCTCGGCTGGCTCTACAGCTGGGGTGCACCCTTGACCCTGATCGGCGAGAACGAAGACCAGGTCGCCGACGCCCGCCGCGAACTGGTCCGCATCGGCATCGACGACCTCGCCGGCGCCGCGGTCGGCGAAATCCACACCCTCGTCGCCGGCACCGAGCTACGGTCCTATCGGGTGGCGGACTTCGCCGCCCTCTCCCAGGTACTGTGCGAGAAAGACATCACCGTCCTCGATGTGCGCCAACGCAACGAATACACCGAGAGCCACATCGACGCGGCGATCAACATTCCGCTCCACGAGCTCGCCGACCACCTGGGCACCCTCCCCGACAGAGAAATCTGGGTACACTGCGCCTCCGGCTACCGCGCCTCCATCGCCGCCTCGATGATCGACCGACCCGGCCGCACCACCGTGCTGATCAACGACGACTACGACAACGCGAACTACACCGACATCACCAGCACGACATAGGTATCCGGCCGTCCCGGCGACCGCAGATCGCTTCCGGAACACCACGACGGCGGACGTCGACGAAGGACGGGCGACATGATCGCACCCGAACACGAGGCAACGGACCATCGCCAGAGGGCTCCCGCGCCGCAGCGATTGCGTCGAGGCCACAAACCATCCAACGGTGGTGTGTCGTTGCGATTGCGGCGCAACCCGTATATGAAAAGATTCCCGGACATCGGTTAACCGGGATCATCGGAATCGGACCCGTCGGCGTCATTGACGATTGGGGCAGTGCTGTCATTTCGGTCATCGTCCGGCGGGAGTGCTCTGCGTGTCACGTGCCTGGTCGGCGTGGAACTCGGTGAACGCGGCGAGGCTCGGGGGCCATACACAGCGGCGGGCCCACCGTTCATCCGGCGAACATCGATTGCCTCTGCCGCTTCCTGCGGCTGCGACTAACCGGCGTAGACCTGCGGGATCGCTTGCCGCGGTGCCCAAGCAGGCGCCCGAAGTTCCCTGTTGGACTGCGTTGCCGTAGTTCTGGGCTTTACCTCCGGGGGGATGAAGTAGGGGGTGTGTTGCTTGTCGGTACCGATCTCGTCCGCTGGAGGTCAGGCACCGGGGAGACAGCGAAAACCATCGCAGAGCGTCGACGTGAGAGAGAAGCGGAAGAAGCGCGAGAGGAAATCGAGAGACCGCCCGGAAGCGGGGTAATCGGCGTCGGTGATTCGGTGTGGACCGGACCGTCCAGGCCCCCTCGCCAGACGGATCCGTTCGAGCAGCGGCGATGTAGTACCGCCGCCGCCCCGCGGCCCATCGGAGAACGAAAATCGGAATTGCATCTTCAACCCCTCCGCCTGCCGACGAACTCGGTGACGGAGTCGGGGAAGGAATCCGGCGACAACCGGCCGGGCGGACATTTCGCGTTGTCACGGGAACGACTGCTACGCCCCTACTGCCGCCCGCTGTTTTGCCCCGGGCGAGGAACTTGCGATGCGTCGGGCAGCTGGAAGAGCATGCGGAACACACCGATCCGAATTTCGTCGCCGGCCGCCAGGTCTGCGCAGTCGACGGGCAGACGGTTCACATAGGTCCCGTTCAGCGATCCGCTGTCGCACACGACGTACCGCTCGCCGTCTCTGCGGATTTGGGCATGCCGGCGCGAGACTGTGCCATGCCCGAGCACGATATCGGCGTCGGGGTGACTTCCGAGCGCGGTGAGGTCACGGTCGAGGGGCAGTGCCACGTCCTTCGCCGGCCCCGGACCCCGGGTCACGACCAGTCGTGGGCCGGACAAGCGCCGGTCTCCGCCGTTGCGTTGATCCGGCAGATGCTCACGCGGTGGCACGTCGGTCAGGTTCATGGTCGACACCTCAATCCCTTCTCGAATACCCCGGTGGGTATGCACTACAACCTGCCGGAGATGCCGGACATTCCCGGACCAGTCGGACTTGTTCTTCCGGCGCCACTGCGACGGGACGGGGCGCGATCGACTAGCGCGTAGCGCGAACGGCCCAGGAATCGAAATCGCTCCGGGACGTCCGCCGGCCCGGTGGCAAGGCTCGGGCGGGTGAGCGCTAGCGAGCGGGTGGTCGTGTTCGACATCAGCATCGTCATCGGCGGCGGCCTGGCGGACCTGTCGGCGTTCACGCACCTTCTGACCGGCGATTCGGAGGGGAGTCGCCGGAACCGGGGCGTACCCATCCCACCAGCGAGATGCTTTCAACCGAGTCGCGGGCGGAGCCGGTCGGAGCGAGCGGTCCCGAGCGGCCGTTCCGCACAGACGCCGGGCACGAGTTGTAGAAGGGCGGGAACAGATGCAACGGGTAGGGGAGGACGCGGCCGCAGTCACTCGCGACCTCGGGATCGTTGCTCGCCCATTTGGTCCTCTCTGACCGGCGTGTGGCGTAGTGCGCTTACGACAACTACACTAGGGTAACTGCAGTAATTATCGTAAGCGAGGGTGCATTGTCCAAGAAGATTTACCCCGACAACAGGGCCCACGGGCACGGAGTCATCAAGAGCGGAAAGTCGGCCTTTGTCCACAAACCTGGAGTCATCAACAAAATGGGTCTGCGGCGGGAGAAGAGCGCTGTGGCCAAGGCGGATCATCAGCATGTCCTGTTGTATGACCCGCGCGCCGTCATTGGCAGCGGTGTTCTCACCGGCAGTGCTGAAATCGATGTGGTCGGATCGCTGCCGATCAAAGAGGGCACCTACGTCGCGAAGTTCGACAAGTCCCGTGGTGGGGGTAGTTGGACTGCTGCGGTGAAGAGCTGGGTGTCGTCTTTCCGGGTCGCGGCTGAGGCGGCGGATCTGAAGCAACCGTCCGATGTCTATATTGAATTTACGATAAATCTGGCTGAGATCGACGCGGAGCTGACGGAAGTCGCTGGGGTCGTGACGGACGAGATGAAGGCGGTCACGGTCCCTGAACGCTGGGTGAAGCGGTTGGAGATGAAGGGCCTCGCCGATTCTTCGTTGGTGAGATTTTCGCTCATGTCGAGTCGTCCGGCCCATCTTGGGCTGTCTCCTGCCGAGCTTGTAGATGCACTCAAAGAGGTTCCGCGGGAGGCGGCCGCCGGTCATCTCCAATGGGTTAAGTCGAGCGCGAGCGCCGACGTTGTCGAGCTGGAGACGACTACCGGGCCGCTGGAGTACACCCTGCCGATCTCGCTGGAGCGAGACACGATTACCTCGATTGAGGTCTCGACGATCCTTTCCCAGCCGGGCAAGGTCAACCGTGCAATCGCCGGCAACCGTCGGAAGGAGCACCGGCTTCTCGGACTGCCGCTCGCTAACAAGTATCGGTATCCGGTGTTCCAATTCGAGTCCGACCGGAAGCGCATCAACCCAATCGTGGAGTACGCAAACCGCGAGCTGGAATGCGACGACGACCCGTGGGGAACGTTGGACTGGTGGTTCTCCGAGAACGAAATGATCAAGGGCGAGAGCCCGATTGATCGGCTCGCGCAGCAGCGGCTCACAGAGCACGACGTCGATCGAATGGTTCGTTCCGAGCAGATCGGCATGGACTGACGTGAGACAGTACAACGGCAGGCATCCAGCGACCTGGACCATCGGGGCGGGCACCGAGCTGCACCGGATCAGCGGCAGCGGGTCTTCGTACGCGCCCAACTCTTTCAACCGCACGGTCAAGGCGCTCGGCGATCCGTACCAGGGACGATTCGAGCCGATCGACGACTCGCACGGTGGATATCTGTATGTTGCCGAGACAATCGAAGGCGCTGTTGCGGAAGGCATTCTTCGCAACCAGGAGATACCCAAGAGCGGGTTGATTCGGGCGAAGCGAGTTGCTGGCAGGACGCACACGGTGATGGTGCTGAAGCATGACATCGAAGTGGCCGTGCTGATGGATGGCGAGCTGCCCTCACTCAACCTCGATGGGGATCTGCTGAGCTGCGAAGGCACCGGCTACGACGATTGCAGGTCGACCTGTCACAAGATCCTGTCCGTCGCAGACCACGTGGATGGAGTGGTATATCGCTGCCGACATAACGGGAACGAGAAGGCGTTCATGCTGCTCGATCGGGGAAGTCTCAGTCCGGCGTCGCTCGATATCGTCAGCTCCGTTGACATCATGTCGGATCCGAACACGCTGTCCCAGGTCAGCAAAGTACTGCTGGACACGTTTCGACTGCAGTTTGTTGCTGGCCCGACGCCGGCCCGCGTGCGTAGGACGCCCTGAGGGCCCGGCACATTCACGCGGGCCAGTGTTCCTTCCACCGGCTGTCGTCGGTTCTGAACCGCTCGGATTGTCTGGTGGCGATCGCGAGTTGTTCTGCCGGTACGCCGCTCTCCAGAAGCAGGCGAAAGGCCAGCATCCAAATCGATCGGTTCAGGCTGTACATCTGGGTGATGGTGGATGCCTTGTCCATGCCGTGGGCGAGGTCGACTCGTTGGGTGTACTGCGGCCTTCCACTTGTTGAGCTAACGATGTCCGACACTCTGACCAAGTAATTGGGCAAATACACGGAATCGATCAACAGACGCTGGTCACGATTTTGAGTGTTCTGGCCCACAGTAGGAGATGGGCGGGCGTGCACGATGAGGGGTGGTTGCCCCCGACCGCGGCGGCGCACGTCAGGCTAGACTTGTCGTGCGGTTTCAGGCGGCATTGCTCGCGCTGTCTGTGCTCTCATGCGCGTTCGTTGCTATCGAATTGGCGTCGTTGCGGCACTGGAAGAAATGTCGAGCAGCTGGTGCCGTGGATTGTGCTCGGTGCGCTCTTCTGCTCGGCGTTGATCGTCGTGTTCCACCGTTCATGGATCGCTATAGGGCAGGCCCGCATGATCGCGCTGGGCGCCGTTCCGGCGGTTCTGTTTGGGGTGTATGAACACGTGAGCGCGAACCTTGACACCGGGGTTCTCAAGTACGCTTGGGCGGAGTTGCCTGGCTGGGAACATCTCTGGCTGGCGTCGACCGGCGCTGTGGGTGGTACCCCGGCAACCGCGCCGCTGGTGCTCGCACCGGCGGGGGTTCTGCACGGTTTGGCGACTGTCGGGATGACGTCGCCCAGGACAAGGGTGGCGATGTAAACCGGGTGCGGACGTGAGCAGACCGGTGCGACCGCGCTGGCGCTGATGGTGGTGCCCCGGTCGAGTGAAGAGCGTACGGCGCAGAAGTCCTACTGCGTTTACGCCTTCGATGAAACTGCCGATCATCAAGGCGCACTAGGCTCCGCGACTTACTCCGAATCGCTCACCACAACATCGCAATCTTCGATGGCTCCCGGCACGCTGACCTTCGCACGGTAGCGTCACCCTGCCGGGTGCGGGTCCAGAATTGTGCAGGTGCAGCACCTTCGTCCGGTCCTGGTCCGTAGGGGGCGGTGACCGCGCTGCCGGTCGTACCGTTGGGGTTGACCGATGTCGGAATGTTGTGGAGCAGGCGGCGGTGCGGGTGTTGCTGGTCAAGGACGAAACACGACTGGCCACGACGGTGCGCCGCGGCTTGACGGCTGACGGGTGCACCGTGCAGGTTGAGCACGACGGCGTTGCCGGGTTGGCGGCCGCGGTGAGTGGCGGCTTCGATGTGCCTCGACATCATGTTGCCCGGCATACACGGGTACGACGTGGTCCGGGAGATGCGTCGGCAGCAGGTGTGGACGCCGGTGTTGATGCTCTCGGCCAAGGACGGCGAGTACGACCTCCCCGATGCGTTCGACCTCGGCGCCGACGATTATCTGGTCAAGCCGTTCTCGTTCGTGGTGCTGATCGCCCGGTTGCGGGCGCTGGTGCGGCGTGGGGCTCCGCCGCGACCACCGGTATTGAGTGCAGCGGGGCTCTCGTTGGACCCGGCGATGCGGCGGGTCACTCGCTGTGAGATCCGCCTTCGCCTCACGCCCCGCGAATACAGTGTGCTCGAGTTCCTGATGCGCCGCGCCGGATCGGTTGTCACTAAACACGATATTTTGCAGTCGGTGTGGGACGCCAACTATGAGGGCGACGACAACATCGTGGAGGTCTGCATCGGCTATCTTCGGCGCAAGATTGATGCTCCGTTCGGTACGACGAGCATCGACACAAGCTGAAAGGACGCTGAAAGCCGAGGTGGCCCGCCCAATATCCCCCTACGTGGCGGGGAGCGTGTTCCCGTGCCCCGCAGACCGCAACGTTCCGATGACCCCGACAAGGTGGCATAAAAGGCTGGTGCTCAGGGCAGAGGAGCGGACCACTGCAGGGTGGTGCCGCCGCCTGCCGTCGAGTCGATCGTGAACCGGCCGTTGGCTTGACGCGCCCGGGACGCCAGATTGTCGAGCCCACTGTGTTCGGCGTCGTCGGGGATGCCGACGCCGTTGTCGGCCACCTCGATCGTGAGGTCGTCGTAGACGGAAATGCTGATGGTCACCGTATCGGCGGCCGCATGCCGCACCACATTGCTCAGGGACTCGCGGAGCACCGCTTCGGCGTGGTCGGCCAGCGTTGTATCGATGACGGACAGCGGACCAGACAATTGCACGGTGGTGCGCAGCCCGGAGTCCGCGGTGATCTCCGCGATGATCTCGTTGAGCTCACGCCGCAGTTGGGTGGTTTCACCGGCACCGCCGTGCAGATCGAAGATCGCGGTTCGGATGTCTCGCACGATGTCGTGCAGGTCGTCGACCGTGTGCCCGAGCCGGTCTCTGACCTCGGGCGACTTTGCACGTTGCAGTGTGCTCTGCAGCGACAGCCCGACCGCGAACAAGCGCTGGATCACATGATCGTGAAGATCCCGGGCGATGCGATCGCGGTCGGTGAG
Organism: Rhodococcus sp. NPDC019647; assembly: GCF_044389235.1. Lineage (NCBI taxonomy): Bacteria > Bacillati > Actinomycetota > Actinomycetes > Mycobacteriales > Nocardiaceae > Rhodococcus > Rhodococcus sp. NPDC019647. Next base: position 66,046 of record NZ_JBIRXS010000031.1, read on the forward strand.
CACGTCGAGTTCGCGCATCCTCCGTTGGGTATTGGCCAGCTGCAGCGCCACCGCCGCTTGATCCGCGAAACCGGACATCAGGGCCAGCTGGTCCTCGGTGAACGCCGCCGCTCCCTTACTGCGCAGGGCGACCAGCACCCCGGTCACCGACTGAACCGCCCGCAGCGGCAGGACCAGCGCCGGACCGAACGGTGTGGTGGAGTCGAAACCGGGGTCGAACGCGAGTTCGTCGACCCGCAGCGGCATCATGCTGCGGAAGGCCTCACCCGAGGTCGACCCCTCGAGTGGAATCGTTCCGCCGATGATCCGATCGGACACCGTCCCCGCCGATACCGTCACGATCAGTTCGGTGACCTCGTCCGAGGGCACCTCGGGGTTGTCGGGCACAGCCAGGAAGGTGCTGTCCGCGCCGGTCAGTGCCAGCGCATCGTCCGTCACGACCTGCAGTACGTCGGCGGTGTCACTGCCGGCAAGCAACTCCGTGGCGATTTCCCGGGTCGCCTCGAGCCACAACTGTCTGGTGCGCGACTCCTCGTACAGGCGAGCGTTCTCGATGGCGATTCCCGCGGCGGCGGCCAGGGCACGCAGGATGACCTCGTCGTCCTCGGTGAACGATTGGCCGTTCGCCTTCTCGGTGAGATACAGGTTCCCGAATACGGTGTCCCGGATCTGGATCGGAACACCGAGGAAGGTGCTCATCGGCGGGTGGTGCGCCGGGAACCCGACGGATGCCCGATGGTGGGCGAGGTCGTCGAGGCGGATCGGCTTCGGGTTCGTGATGAGAAAGCCGAGTACCCCCCGTCCACGGGGAAGCTCGCCGATCTCGGCGCGCGTCTCCTCGTCGATTCCCTCGAAGATGAAAGCGCTCAGATCGCCCCCTGCCCCGACGACCCCCAACGCGCCGTAGCGTGCGTCCACCAGGTTGATCGCCGCGTGAACGATTGTGCGGAGGGTGTCGTCGAGGTCGAGCCCTGAGGTCACCGCGAGCATGGCGTCGAGCAGGCCGTCGACGTGGTCGCGTGATTCGACGATCTGCTCGATGCGGTCCTGCACTTCGGTGAGCAGCTCGCGCAGACGGAGCTCGGAGAGCGGTCCGAGCAGGGAACGGCGATCCCGGTCACGCTGTCGACGGGGCACGAGGCACAGTCTCCCACGTCGGCGCTGCCCGAGAGTGCGAATAGTTCGGGGCACCTCGGGGGAACCGGCGAGAATCTAGTGGTTCCCGCCGCGGTGGTGTGGCATCTTCGTCGCCAGCACGGCCGCCTGGGTGCGGCGTTCGACGCCCAGCTTGGTCAGCAGCCGTGACACATAGTTCTTGACGGTCTTCTCGGCGAGGAACATCCGTTCGGCGATCTGCCGATTGGTCAGCCCTTCGCCCAGGAGCCCGAGCAAGGTCCGTTCCTGGGTGGTCAGGTGCGCGTACGCCCCCTTCTCTTCGTTCGCGTCCGAGCGGAGCTTGGCCATCAGCGCGGCGGCGGCACGACTGGCGAGTAGGGATTTGCCTGCGCCGACATCGTGAACGGCTTGGGCCAGCTCCATCCCCCGGATGTCTTTGACGACGTAGCCGCTGGCTCCGGCGAGGATGGCGTCGAGCATCGCTTGGTCGTCGGTATAGGAGGTCAGCATCAGGCACCGCAGGCCGGGCATCTTCGAGAGCAGTTCCCGACAGAGTTCGATGCCGTTGCCGTCAGGCAGGCGGACGTCGAGTACCGCGACATCGGGTTTGAGCGCGGGGATCCTCGCAAGGGCCTGCGAGTAGGACGCCGCCTCCCCGATCACTGCCAGTTCGGAATCCGCAGTGAGCAGATCGGCGATTCCGCGGCGAACGACTTCGTGATCATCTACGAGAAATACGTTGATCATGCGCAATGTCCTCTCCGCGAAGAAGCGCAGTCACGTCACAGGCCAGGTCGGAGCTGGTCGTCTTCTGCCGTCATCGGAGGCCGCCCCGTCGGGGCCCCACCGAGAACACCGAGTCCGTCGCGCGCCGGGGAGTCTGCCGCGGGGGAAGCTCCTGCTCGACGGCTCCCACACGAATCAATGCCTGGGGATATCCCCCGTCCGGGAGAAGGTTCCGGATCATGTCTCTGCTCCGGCGCACTTCGATCACATGGGTGAGGGGGCACGTTGCGATGGTGTCGACGGTGACTTCGAGGAGCACCGAGGACAACGCCTCACCGGAGCGAAGCCAATCCAGCCGTCCGTCCCTTTCGGTACTCAACAGCAAGACAGTCGACCGATCGATCTCCTCGGTCGCGTCATCGTCCAGCCCGATGGGAAACTTCCGACCGATATCCACCCGTGCGCGATTGTCCGCGGTCGCCAACGCCTCGGCAGGAATCCCTCCTGCCGGAATGGAATGGCCTGCCCACCAATGTAACTCGGATTGGTATGCGGAGTCGTACTTGCGTGCCGCGGCGGTGAGTTCGGTGGCCGCGGCCAGTACCGGGCGCGCGTCCTGCGGCAGGACCGTCAGTCGCACCCCCCGCCGGCGCACCAGATCGGCGAGCGAACGGGGAAGGGGATTCTTCAATCCGAGTGGACCGAACGGTCGGCGATCGGAGTGCCGATGCCTGATCGCGGTGAGTAGGTCGAAGTCGTGGGAGCGGGGTCGGGCGTCGTGTCGGAAGCGGATCGTCGCCAGGTGGCCCGAGTGCGGGCCCTCCGGGAGGCGGTGGATGTCGGTCGACCATCGCAGTGCGGTCAGCGCCGTCTCCAGGTGGTGCAGTGCCGCCCCACAGCTGATTACCTGTTGCCGGCCGGTCGGGTCCGCTGACGCCAGGAGGCGGCCACGTTCGGTGCGCAGATCGAGTCGGCCGTCCGTGTAGTTCCATTGCCACGGCTGACTGTTGTGCACCGACGGCGCGCGGCATGCAAGGTCCACGGCGATCCGAACGACATTCTCGTCGGGGATGGTGCTGTCCATGATCGCCTCCGCTTCGGTTCACTCCCCGCCTCGACTTCACGGCGGGAGTGTGGTGCATGCCCTTCAGTCTTCGCCGAACGCGACGGAGCGGTTAGGGCCGATAGTCACCGTGGAAGAGGGTGAATCGCCGGGTACCGCCGGGATCGCCGATGGGGACGATGCGGTAAAAGCATTGCCGTGGCAAGGCATACCGTACCCACGAGAGCCGCTGCCGCACCGACACCGATCATCAGTGTCGCGAACCACACGCCCAGGAGAACGACGAGGAAGGCGATGCCGGCACCGACGAGAACGGCAGCTGCGATGCCGGCCGGATGCAGAAACCGCACGTCTGCAGGATCGGCATCTTGCTGCGGCGAACACTGGTCCGCGCCGTGCATTGCTGCCGGTGCGCGTTTGCCGGGCATGATGACCTCGTTCCACCGCCGACGTCGGTTCCAGAATGTGCAGTTCGGCTCCGTTCAACGGTGCGGTAGCGGTGACCTCCCTGGGGAGGGCCGAAAGTCACTTCTCCCACACATGTCGGCCGCAATGTCCGGTCGCCGCAATTCACCCGTGGCGGGCAAGCCAGCGCTCGGCGCAACGACGGCAATGAGCAGTCCGACGACCACACCGCCAGATGTCGCGATGCGGGCCCAAAGTCACGACCGGTGCCACCTCGGCACTGACACCCTTAAATGCCAACGGAATTCATCCGGGAAAGTGACGACGAGGCCTGCCTTCTCGTGGAGGTGATGTCACCGTCGGCGTCGACAGCACGACGGCATCGACCCAGGCCGTGCGGTGGGCGGCGTCTGTCGCCGTGCTCCATCGGGCCACCCTGCACCTGGCACACGCGATCCCGATCCCCACCATTTGGTACGGCGAGCCGTATCCCACCCCGTCCGCCGACATCTTTCACACACCTTTCACACACCGACGGCGAGCGAATCACCGCGAGCACGATGGCGTTCGTACGCGACGATCACCCCACCCTTCCCTGACATGTTCGCTACTGTCCGGCGCGAGGACCGCCGATGTTCTGCTCGACGCGGCGCACGACCTGCAAGGGGTGCGCCGACTCCTTCGGTGGCAGCGGCGTGATCGCGGCAGCCGCTGTAGGCGGGCTCGCCGACGCTCATCCCGCAGCACTTGCCGCGGCCTCCGCCGCCGGAGAATCGTTGTCGGTCCAGGCCGCAACAGTGGCGGCAACGGTCGCATCGGCTCAAACGGCCAATGCCGGGACGTCGACGGGGCTGCCGCGGGAGACGGTTCGCGTTCGAATCGTGCGGCTGGCATCGTGTCGAACCCGGGGTCGCCCGTGGTTGTTGACCTGTGACCCTATTTTCCGCGCACTCCCGGATCGACACTGATGGTAGGACGACAACCCGCGAGGCCGTGGTAGTCGTGGTCGGTCCGGGACGGACGTTCCTGTACTAATGGGGTGAGGCTGATGGAGCGGTTGACCGCGCAGGACGTGATGACTCTGTGGCCGGACGAGGCCGGGTGGTCGCAGGACATCGGTCTCGTGGCCCTGCTCGACGCCTTTGACCTCGTCGACACGGACGGGCGGATTCTACTCGGGGACGTCCGGACATCGATCGAGGCGCGGTTGCAGCTGGCGCCGCGTCTGCGGCAGGTGGTCCACGTGCCTCGGTGGGGTCTGGGCCGGCCACTGTGGGTGGATGCTGCAGCCTTCGATGTTCGAGACCACGTGTGTTCCGTCCCGCCGGTGGATCGCGCTGACGAGGCGGGGCTACTCGAGGTGGTCGAGGAGTTGCGTCGGCGTCCGCTCGACCGCTCCCGGCCGCTATGGGAGATGTGGTTCGTACCCGGCCTGGCGGGTGGCCGGACCGCGGTTTATGTCCGGGTCCACCACGTGATCGCCGATGGCCCGGCCGGGGTGGCGATGCTCGGTGCACTGTTCGACTCTGCGCCCGACGGTCCGGCTCCTCGGGTCGAGCCGTGGATGCCGGCCCCGGTGCCGGCGGCGAACGAGTTGATCGTCGACAACCTCCGGCGTCGCCGGGCCGCGGTGGCTCGTGTGCTGGTGGCGTGTACACGGCCGGTGACGATCGTGTGTCGTATCCGGTGTGCGTGGGCATCGGTGCGGGAGATGGTCTCCGGGGGGCGGGCGCCGCGATGCAGCCTGAATCGGCCGATCGGTGCTGCTCGTGAGTTCGCTGTCGTACGAACCGAACTCGTAACGATGCGGAGGATCTCCGATTGGTACGGTGTGAAGGTCAACGATGTGCTGCTTGCCGTCTTCGCCGGTGGCCTGCGTGAACTGTTACGCAGTCGAGGGGAACCGGTCGACAACCTCGAGTTGCGTGCGGTCGTGCCCGTGTCGCTGCATCGGGAGGTGCCGGGGCCGGCGCGCGGGAATCTGCTCGGGCAGATGATCGTGCCGCTCCCGCTCTGGATCGACGATCCCGTCCGCCGACTGGTGTCGATAGCCGCCGACACCGCCACCCGTAAGCGGGGTGTCCGTCCGCGCCGGGGGGCCGCCGTGGTCGGCGGGCGGACCGTCCGGTGGGTTGCTCTGACTCTGCTGTCTCGGCAACGCATGATGAACACGTACGTCGCCGACGTGCCCGGCCCGCCCGTCCCCCTTTACCTCTTCGGGGCCGCCGTGCGTGAGATCGTCCCGATAGTGGCCCTGATGGGAAACATCGCGGTGGGTGCCGGCGCGTTTTCCTATGCGGGGCAGTTCACGATCACGGTTGTCGGTGACGGTGCCGTATGCCCCGAGGTCGACGTGGTCGCCCGCGGAGTGGAGCAGACGCTGCGGTCACTCGAGGCGTCACGGCACCGGGATTGATCCACTCGCGAGGAGAATTACCCCCGACGATGCGAGAGTTCTCCGATTCGTCGGCGATGTCTCGTCGCGCTGTGCCACGCTCGAACGATGCAGCGGAGCGAGACCAGCTGCTGTTCACGGTGCACAACCCACGTCATCCGGTTGCAGCGTGATTCACGGGCATTACAGGCACTGGCCGAGCGGTGGTTGGTGGTCGAACCGTCTGGCGAGAAGTACCTCAGCCCGTTCGCAGGAGCTTCCGACCTCAATGATGATCGCGCCACAGAGACGCTCGGGATCTTGTTCATGGAGGGCGGTGGCGAGCCTATGGAGATCACGAATCTGAAAGGTGATCTCCGCGCGCTAGCGGAGGCGAACCGGGCGACCGGGCAGTGGCTGACGTCCGCGATGTCCGCGGCATGGGACATGTTGGAGGCATTGCTGAGCTACCCGGAACGTGCGGATCTGCTGGCCGAGCGGCACCGTATCGTGAGCAACGATTGGCAGTGCGCGTCGATGGCCGATCTCATCGCCCGGAACCTCGAGCGCGCGGTCGCGATCCTCGGTCGGGTCGACTTCACCCCGGCCGCCCTGCGCGCGGATCTCACTGCGCACCGTGTCGTTCCGCGGTATATGTTCTCCGTCTCGGAAATGCTCAATTTTGCCGCGGATCTCGCGGCTCGCAGCGCGGTGCTCACGCACGAGAACGAGCGACGGTGGCGAATATTCCATGAGCGGGTCGATCAGATCGTCGGGGCCGCCGACAGCCCCGGCGGCAACGAACTCCCGCCGGAGGGCAGTAATACCGATTGCCACGGCGTATTCGTCGTGATCACTGAATGGCGCCACTGCGTCCTGAGCGTTGAATTGTTCGGCTGCCCGGCGTGGGGACGGCTGGTGTGGGCACTCCTCATCGTGGTGGGTTTCAGTGGCTAGGGAGGGCTTTCGGTGCGCAGATGGCTTCGACGAACGCGCCGACGGCGTGTTCGGGGAGGTGGCGGGCGATGTCGGCTTCGCTGATCATGCCGATGAGCCGGTGGTCGTCGAGGACGGGCAGACGGCGGATCTGGTGTTCTTCTATGACGGTGACGACTTGTTCGACGGAGGCTGCGGCGTCGACGTGGTAGGTGCTGCCCTGGGCGAGGTCGCCGGCGGTAATCGTGTGAGGGTCTGTGCCGGCGGCGACGCATTTGAGGATGATGTCCCGGTCGGTGATGATGCTGTGGAGGCGGGCGTCGTCTCCGCAGATCGGTAGCGCTCCGACGTCGAGCTCGTGCATGCGTTGCGCGGCGGTGGTGAGGGTGTGGTGTTCGCCGATGAGGCCGCACCGGTATGCATGGTGTCACTTGCTGTGGTCATGGTGGTGATCTCCAAAAAGGTTGCAAACACTTGTTTCGATGGTCCGCGCTGAGGCTTCAGTGGCCGTTGGAGCCGGTGACGGCACTGGCCAGCAGGTACGTGCCCAGGAGGACGGCGGCCGGCGCGGCAATCGCGAAGGCGATGGTGCGCGAACGATCGAACCACGACACACGCACGGTTGCGCGTGTCGTATTGCGGACGAATGGATATCGACATGCAGAGAACCAGTGGACAGCCAGGACCGCGGACTCGTTGTGGCGGAGGTACCTAACGATGATCAACAGCAACTCCGGTGCTGCCGGCGGCGGTGCAATATACGCCCTGGGCATCTTCGGGGCGTGGGTGTGGTTCTGGCAACAGGCGGACGCATTCTGGCTAGGTTCGCGCCGTCAGTGAAACGACTGGATCATTGCAGTGCCACCGAGGTCCTGTCGTGCGCTCGCTGCGCGAGACCTCCTACTTCCCGGGGCGCCACAGTGGTGCGAGGTCCGGGCCTTCCTCGCCCTGCTGGGTACCGCGGAAGCGTGCCGCGAAGACGATCCAGCCGATGGCGGCCATGAGCAGGAAGCTGACCAGGCGGTAGACGACGATCGCGGACACCGCTTCGGCACCGGTCATTCCGCTGGCGGTCAGTGCGGGGACGAGCACGGCGTCCATGACACCGAGCCCTGCGGGCAGGAGCGGGATGGCCGAACGGGCGGCGTTGCCCGCCGCATACGCGACGGCGAGTCCGGCGAACCCCGGATGGGCGCCGACCGCGTAGCAGGCGAAGGTGAGACATGCGGCGTCGGCGATCCAGTTGAACAGCGACCACCCGAATGCGCGGGCCGTGTCGCGGCGATCCATCCGGACGGCGCTCATCTGGTTCACGATGTGCTTCCAGTGATGAACGCCGGTCAGCGGAGGCTTCTTCCGGAGCGCGTTGAATCCGTGGAGTGCGGTGATGCCGACACCTTCGAGGGCGTCGGGTCGCGAGGCGGCGTACTGAGCCACGACGAGGAAGGCGCACAGGCCGCCGAACGTGAAGATCAGCGAGAACGGGTTGGTCTTGGCCCCGACGAGCAGTGCGCCCGCAAGTCCGACGAGCGCCAGACCGATCGCCTGGAGGACGCCGGCCATCACCAGTTGCCACGTCGCGACCACCGGTGACGCACCCCAGAGGCGCGTCTGCCGGTACCTGAACGTGGTCGCCAGAACCGGGCCGCCCGGCAGTGTCACGCTCATCGAATTGGAGGCGAACGTCACCACGAGGGACTGCCGCTGTGTGACGTGCACATCCGCGACCGCCAGCAGGCAGCGCTGGACCCGGGCGAAGCTCGACATCGACGCCAGCGACGCCACGACGGCCGCGGCCACCCATCCCCACTCGAGGTCGCCGAGGTTTTGGACGCTCTCCGAGAGGTCCGGCCAGATGAGGACGATCTCCACCGCGAGCACGACGACGAGCAGGCCGCCGATCACCCATTCGACACGACGCCTGCGGGGCGTCGGGCGAGTGTCTTCGGCGTCAGTCATACGCGTCCATTACACAGGGCGCGGCGATTGCACCGTGGATCCGCCGTCTTTGGCCTGTTACTGTCCGGTGGCGAAACCGCGGGCCCTGTGTCAGGTAGCCGAAGACTGCTGTCGCCGCTTCGGTGGTGGTCTCTTGTATCGAGCTAACGCCCCTAGCTGCGGTTACCGACTGCGATGGGCCGGGAAGCACCCGACTCGACGACGATGCCGAGGGCGACGCTCAGTCGTTCGAGCCGCGCGGGTCGTCCCCCAAAAAAGCCGACGAATTCGTGTGTTCCGGATTCTTCCTCGTGCACCGCCTGGCTGGCAGGCAACCAAGAACGGGATGAAATTCTGTGGCGACTGCGCCACCTGACACCCGCGACGGGTACAACAACCGGACCCGAATCGCTGTTTGGCCCGATATATGTGGCTGTGATTCGACCGCAGCTGGGCGGGGTCGGCCTGGCGGGACGTGCGCCGTATCCGGGTCGAGGAGCAGATCGCCGGCGAATGCTATCTGGTGCGCGCGGCGTTACCTGGACTCGCAAAACCCATCCGTGATGTGACCGCAGAGATTAATGGACGGGAGTTGGCGATCGAAGTTCAACGCAATGACCCTCGCACCTCTCCCTGGCGATCGCGGTTCAGGTACGGCTGCTTCGAGCGGACGATCGAGCTGCCGATCGATCTCCGCCAGGTGATGTCACCGCCACATAGGAGAAGGTATCTTCACGATCTCGTGCCCGGTGGCGTTACCTTCTCGCCCAGAAATAAACCCTGTCTTGCGTACCGGCGAACTGCAGCCCCCGGGTCAATCATGAAGGGGTCGATCGAAGCCACCGTATCGGCAGGTCCTCCGGTCTCGGCCATTGTGACCGTCGTCGAGGAATTCATTGAACGGGTAACGCCTTGCAGCCCCTGGCGCGCGTCAGTCGATCGACGGTTGCACCTGGCCACGCAAATGCCCTGTCGACGCAGTCCGCGTACGCCTCACGGGCAACGCACGCCGTAGTTTTCACCTACACCCCGTGTATCCGCTCGGCGCCGATACTCCGACTCGTATGCGTTGGCGGCCAGCGCGCGACCGTTGTGCATGACGGACAGCAACTGCCGGGTTTGTGGCGGCGTTCGTGCGTGCGGCCCTGGCTATGTGGCTCAGACTGTTGGACAGGAGGTCCCGATGACAACTCGCCGTATCAGTCCGGTACTGCCCGATGTCGAGCCGACGGCGGCTGGGGGATTGGCGCCGCACACGGTGGACCGTGTCGTCTCGAGCGTGAGGGTCGAGCCGATCGCCAATACCTCCTGGCGCTCGTGCTGGCGTCCCCGGTACTGAGATGGTGGAGGTCGCCCTGGTCCTGGCGATCGCGACGGCGCTCGCGTTCGACCTCACCAATGGTTTCCACGATTCGGCGAATTCGATTGCCGCGCTTGTCGCGACCGGGGCTGCCCGGCCCGGACACGCGCTGATACTTGCCGCGGCCGGGAACTTCGTGGGACCGTTGCTGATCGGCACGGCCGTCGCCGACACCGTCGGTGGGGTCGTGGAGCTGCCCGCAGGGGCGACGGTGTCAGCGGTCGGGGCCGCGCTGACTGCGGCGATTGCGTGGAACCTACTGACATGGTGGTTCGGATTGCCGTCGAGTTCGTCGCACGCGCTGGTCGGTGGGTTGGTCGGCGCGTGCCTCGTCGCCGCGGGCACCGACGGGGTGCGTTGGGGTGGGTTCACCGACGGCCGTCCCACCGGGGTGGTGGGCATCCTTGCCGGGCTGGCGCTCTCCCCGGTGCTGGGGGCGCTCGCGTGCGCGCTGCTCGGGGCGTTCGCCTGGCGTCTGATGCGGCGGGCTCGCCGGCGTGCCCTCACGCCGGTGCGGGGCGCCGAATGGGGCACGGCCGCGATGCTCGCGTTCAGCCATGGCGGCAACGATGCGCAGAAAACCATGGGTGTGATCACGCTGCTTCTGGTCGCGAGCGGACATCTCACGGAATTCACGGTGCCGCTGTGGGTCAAGCTTGCGGCCGCGACGAGCCTGACCGTCGGCACCGCGTTCGGGGGGTGGCGGATCGTGCGGACCGTGGGCCGCGGAGTGTTTCGGATGACTCCGCTCGACGGCCTGGTGAGCCAGTCCGGGGCGGCGGGAGTGATCCTCGGCGCTTCCCTCGTCGGTGCGCCGGTGAGCACCACGCACGTGGTCGCGGCCGGCGTGGTAGGGGTGGGGGCACAGCACCGCACGCGGCATGTGCACTGGAGGGTGGTCAAGGAGATGGGCTTGGCGTGGGTTGTCACGTTGCCGGTGACCGCGCTGCTGGGGGCGGCACTGTTCCCGGTGTGGGAGGTGATCTGATGCGCTGGCCGCACCTGCCGACCTCCTGGTTTCTGCCGCGTTCGTTCGACGTACTCGGCATGCTGCGCGCACAGCTGGTGCTTGTGGAGCAGGGCATGCGGGTGCTGAACCGGTGGGGGCACGGCGACGTCGCGACCCACGATGCGGCCGCGGAGCTGCGGGTCGTCGCCGAGGCTGAGCGCGTCGCCCGTCGCGATCTCCATAACGCGGTGCGCGACAGTTTCAGCACGCCGATCGAGGCGGAGGATCTGTTCGAGTTGGGGGAACGGCTCGGCGAGATCACCGAGGCCGGGTATGCGCTGATCCGGGAGTCGGAGTTGTCGTGTTCGGGGCCGACGTCTCTGACCCCGGACCTGTACTTGGTGGGATTACTCGACGCGCTCGCCGACGCGGCAGTCCCTTTGGCCCAAGGGCTGCGTGCGCTGCCGAGGGGCGCTGCCGCGACGTACGCGGATCGCGCGATCGAGGCACTGTCGGCGGCCGAGCACGCCTACCGTGCCGCGGTCGCCGACCTGAAGAACGAGCCCGACGTGCGGCGGGAGCTGCGCCGGCGGGAGATCTATCGCCGAGCTGAGCATCTGCACGCCGCGATCTTGCGGGTCGCGAGGCGTACCGGATATTCGGTGTACAAGTTACGTTGAGACGTTCTCACCGTCACCACAGCGGAGATCGGCGACTCGGAACCGATCGCACCACGTCCGACGACACTTCGGGGCCGTCCCCGCCTGACGGGTCGGTTCATCAGCCTAGTGGCGTTCACGTCATATCGCGCAGAGCCGAGACAGCGACGACGATGCCTGCTACGGCGGATTTATCGCGCCGGAACGAACGGCACGAACTTGATGCCACGACAGGAGGCGAAGGCAATGGGAGGCACTGAGCCGAGCGTCGAGGAACTCGCTATCAGTGAATGTTGGGCGCTGCTCCGCACCGAGAGTGTGGATCGTCTCGCCGTGTGGGTTGACGACCATCCGGATATCTCCCCTCAATTATGCGGTCGATCACGGAACCGTCGTGTTTCGATCCGGGAGAGGCACCAAGGTGTCCGCTGCGCTGTCGGACGCGCTGGTTGCGCTCGAAGTCGACGGCTACGAGCCTCCGTCGCGCGAAGCGTGGAGCGTGGTGATGACGGGACGTGCCGAGCGCATCCGTGAGATCGATGAGTTGATGGATACCATCGATTTGCCGGCCTTTCCGTGGCAGGCCGGGGCGAAGAACCTTTTCATCCGCCTCGTTCCCACCACGGTGACTGGCCGCCGGTTTCCGATTGTCCACCCGGCCTTGTGGCAGACGCCCTTCGCGAACGTGCGATGCTCGCCCGCGGAGTAGCGGTGCGGACTGGAAGCTAATTCGTCGACCTCGACGTGCTAGTGCTGATGGACAACGAACTCCACGACAAGGATGCCGGTCTACCTTTTTGCTGCGGATGTCCACGTGTACGACAGTTCTCGTGTGCCCGGCATCCACCCGACGTGCGCTTCGTCCACGCCTCCGTTCCCGACTCCCTCGCCAGGTCGGCGACTGAGTGGTGATTGGTGGTTCCGGCATTGCCACCGATGACGGTGGAGGAGCGGTTGATGCTGTTACTGCACAGAGGGATCGACCGTTTGCAACACTGTGAACACCAGTAGTGGTCCGACTCTCCAGCCCAGCAATTTGGCGTTCGGTTCGTAGTTCATCGCAGCGACCGGCAGAGTGCGAAACGCAAATCCGATGATCCGAGCATTCCTATCCCATGCTCACCGAACCGGTCCTACTTAGTCGCACATCGCGGGCATAGTCGGTGCAGGTGGGGGAAACGCACCCCGCTGTGGCAGCAGGAAACTAGCTCGTGCGAGTGCGCTGTAGTAATACGGCGGCCAGGACCATCGAGGCTCCTACTGCGGTGCCGCCCAGGGTGATCTTCATGTTCCTGGACATGGGATTTTCTCCTTGCATTCTGAAGGTTGGTCCTCGGCCGAGGAGCGGACGAGTAAAATGAACGTTACGCCCGGACTGGAGCGGATCTGTAGGGCATAAGGACCCTGGAACGACGAGGTGGCCGCCACAGCTGGACGGCAAACTGCCCGCGATAGCGGTGGAACGAAGACTGCCGACCCCAATCGACCACACCCGCGGTGAGTTCGGCGATGTCACCCAGTCACCGGTAATGGGGCCGAAATGTCCTGAATAGCTTCTGCTGCTGCGATACTCCGCCAGATCAGGGAAGCGATTCGAGCCCCTGGGCTTCAGGACCTTTGGCGATGTGAAGGGGCTCGGACGTGAACACGTCTTGATCTACCCGACCGGTGCGATAATGAGGTTTGTAAAGAAGGGGACCGCACTCGCGCAGCGACAGGCTGCCCGCTTCTACGTGACCGTGACTCGCGCCGAACAAGGCGTTGGAATCATCGTCGATAAGCCGGTCGAGGCCCGTACCCCCTTCTGAAAGAATCGCACACCGCCACACCCACTTTCGATGATCCAAATCTCGTGTCGGCAGTGGACCTGGCGCCGGTGATGCGGCTGGCTGAATCCGCCGGTTCCACGACTTGCGCGAGCAGCATCTGAGGGTCGATTCACCGAACCCGGCCGCCGGACCGGGGGCATCGTTGCGTGGATGCTCGCAAGAGCCGACAGCGTCGACGACCTCGACCTTCTCCGCCGAGCCTTCATGAAGCAGAACGTGAGGAAGAGCGCTGGGGATGCCGGCGACCTGCTGGGGAGGGGCCGGCAGCGTCGGGGGGATCACCACAGCCGCGGGAGCCGCCGGTGTGGTGTCGTCGATCATGACGGCCCAACCGTTTCGACACGCCACTCGGCTGTCGACGATGAGCTTGTTGCTCGGTGGTGACGCCGGTATCGGCGCCAGTGGCGGCGATCGACGCTGGTATCGGTGCGGTCGGGGTGTTCCGGGCGGTTGAGCCGGTGGAGTTTCGACTCCAGGAGCCGAGCGGGGGTCCTGTGCGGACATCGTGGGGAAACGGGTGAACCGGGCAGGGGTGTTGTCGGAGGAAGGGAGGTTACGTAGACTGAATCACGACGATGGAAAGTGATTCAGAGGAGGGTGGGCGCATGACTGTAGTGGCCGTGGGCGCGCTGATCGATCGTGCCCGAGACGACGCGAGACTGAGCCAGCGGTCGTTGGCGGACGCGACGGGTATCGCGCAGGCCACCTTGTCGCGCATCATCGCCGGAACCAGGGCGGCGAAGGTGAATGAGCTGGTGGCGATCGCCGCCGCGACCGGGTGTACCGTCGCCGAACTCACTGGGGCGTCGACTGTGGCCGGCCGTGTCCAGTGCGCTGCGCGGGCGACGAACGGTGCGAGCATGGAGGACATGCGGCGGGCATTGGTGCATTATCTCGAGCTCGATGCCTACCTCGATGACCAGGGCATCCGCACGAGCGCATGAGTGCGGAGATGGAGGGTCGCGACGCCGCGGGAAGTTTCCGGCGCGAACACGAACTGGGGACCCAGCCGCTCGGTGATCTGGTCGCGCTGATCGAGCAGACGACCGGGATCGATGTGGCGGTCCTCGATGCCGGCCCGGATGAGCACGGTCTGACGATGCGCGATCCGGAGCGCGGTGCGGTGTTCATCGCTGTTGCCCGCACCCGGAATCCGATGCGTCAGCGCAGCACCCTCGCGCATGAGCTTGCCCATGTGGTGTTCGAGGACTGGACCGATACCGCGAATCTGTCCGTGAACAGCCCGGTGGAGAGCCGCGCGAATTCCTTCGCGCGGCACCTGCTCGTTCCGGTCGCCGGGGTCAAAGAGGTGGTGGGGCGCGGTGCGATTGATCTGAGCACGTTGTCCCGGGTAGTCCAGCGGTTCGAGGTGTCCCCGTACTTGGCCGCGATCGCCCTCGAGCAAGCTGGCTACATCGGCTCGGCGACCAAGGATGAGTGGAAGCAGATCGCGACGAGGACGTTGGCGACCCGGTTCGGGTGGGCGGATCAGTATCGGGCGTTGCAGGCGGAGTCCGATCAGCGGCGGGCACCGCAAAAGCTCCTGACGCGTGCAACCACTGGGTATGTGGAGAACGTCGTGTCCGCGCAGACCATCGCCACCTTGCGCAATATGGACGTTGGCGAGGTCGAGAACGAGTTGCGCACCGATGGCATCGAGCCGCGTGAGGCGGGGATCGCCTGGGCCGCCGCGACCGATCTTCCCGATTCCGATATCGACCTCGGTGACTGGGGCGACGAGGAGCCCGAGGGCTCGGCCGGATGAGCGTGCGGCCGATTATCGATGCTGGCCCGGCCCTGAACTTCCTCGCCATCAACAAGGAGCGGCTGCTCATCAAGACAGTGGGTCCGATCAGCACGCCAGAGACCGTGGCGGAAGAAGTTTTCCGTAAGTCTCGCAGCGACTCTCGGTTTGGTGCGGTGGAGAAGGTGTGGGCCAAGATTCCGCCAAAGTTTCTCCAAATTTTGTCCGACGACATCACTCCTGCGCTTAACGCCGCCGTTATCCGCATCAGCGAACTTCCGATGGCCGAGCGCAAGACGAAGGCGAAGGACCTCGGTGAGGTGATGGTCGTGGCGCACGCGGTCGTCGCGGCCGAAACCGGCCACGATGTGACGGTCATCATCGACGATCAGGCTGGCGCTCGAGTCGCAACGGCCGAGAAGCAGCGATTGGATCGACTCCGCGAGGCGGGGAAACCGGTCGGGTCGATTGCGCTAGTGAATACGGTGACAATCCTGCAACGCGCGGCCGGCGGTGAGTACCTGCCTGACAAGGGCGCGATGCGGGCCGTCTACACGAGGCTCCGCGGCTGTGACGATGGACTGCAACCGATCGAGAGGACACCGTTACTCTCCGCGGCTATGTGGCGATGACCCGCCGGCGGCGCGGGCGATTCTCGTCACTCAGGCCGAGGCGTTGAACGCTCTACTGACGGCGGTGGGCCGGGGATCGGGCCTGTCGACGAACCAGACCCCGCTCGGCCTGGGACCTTCAAACGGCCTTTGGGCGTTGCCGGGGATCGGCCGGAATGAAGGCGACGAAGTTGACCGACCACGAACGCCCGCAGGCTGCGGGTTTGAGCTGGGGGCGCATCCCCTGGTTCCGGGGATTGGGGATCTCGGATTGGGGATCTGAACGGGGGTGAACCGGGGGCCGGCGTATCAGGCCGGCGGGGTGCTCGAGGTCGGCGGTACGGGCCGATGACGTGGGCGCGACTCTGGCGGACGCACAGGTCAACGTCGTTGCGACGGAGATTGCGCGGGCCATGGCGCGATCTGGCAGCCGTTCTGCGGTGTGGCGGTGTTCGCTGCCCACGACCGCCACGGCGAGACTGTGGGCCTCTCAGAGCCGGTAAAAGATGCCCTGCTGTCGGGTGCGATCCTGACCCGCACTGCGGTGGTGAGCCGATGACCCCCGCCGCAGCCCGATCGGCAAACAGGACACCCGCGGAGGTGCTCATCGGGTCTCACCGGTGAAAATCTGGTATCGAGCGTCCTATTTGCCGCGACCCCAGGCGCGCGTGTCAGACAGTTACGGCACGGACCAGGCACCGGCGCCTGGTACGAGGGCGAGTACTCGGGTTCCCGCCTGGTCGGGCACCGTGACCGCGGCAACCACCGTCCCGGAACCGGTCCGAATCTGCGTGCCGCCGGGGTTATCGAGGTACGTGATGCCGCCCTCGCCGGTCGAGATGTTCCGCCAGTGGACGAAGACGCCGGTGTAGGGCCCCACGCCGGTGAAGCCCGGCGTGTCCGGGTCTGTGGTGGCAGTCATGTAGTAGTGGCCCGCGCTAGGGAGTCCGGTCACGCCCACGCCGATCCCGGCGACCGGAATGGGAAAGACGGTTTCGGTCGGCGCCGCGGTGGCCGGCGGCGCCCCGAACAGCAGCACAGCCGCGACTCCGACCGCAGAGCCGACGACGAGCGAGGTGCCGCGGAGTCGGTAGTGTGTTCGCATCGAGGAACCTCCCGGGTCTGTGGTTCGAAAGAGGATGCGGGATGCACCTGCCAGGGTGCTCTGGCGGCATCGCGAAGTAAAGGCTCCGGTCGGGGCCGTCGGCGGTCTCGGCCCTCGGTTTGCTGGTAGGGCAGGGTCCCGTGTGGTAATCAAGGGATCTGGGGCCGGCACGTCGGGGCAAACGGTTAGAGATTGTCAGCCGTTGGGTCATCGGCGGCCGCGGCGGCAGGCTGGGTTCCGCTTGCCGCGAATCCAAAGGGTGGCGCGGATCCGGCGCATCGACGGCGATTCATAACGACAACGGACGGGACGCCTCGCGTGTTCGCCAGTCCTGGTTGACGATCACTGACCGGTCAAGGATCCGCTACGGGAGATCTCGGAGGGGCGATTCATTCCCCGCATCTCAGATCGACAACGAGGAACTCTTTGCGGTAATAGTCTTCGTGCTCGCTGCTCAGCGTGGTGGACTCGGCCGACTCGGGCAAGCCCGCCCGATCTCGACTGTCCGGAGTGCCTACGCCGTTCTGGGCAGGGTCGTGCCGGCATGCGCCTGCGTCCGCAGCGCCTCGAGATTCTGTCGCATCTGGGGTCGCATGTCTCGATGCTGCGGGAGCAGATGCAAATAGAGCGCGAGCAGTGGGCGGTACGGCAGTCGGTCGATCCGATACGAATGCGTCACGTGCGTTCCGTCGCTGTCCGCTCTGAAGGTGTATGTCCAGGTTGTCGAGTCGTGGTACAGCGGGTTGCGACGCTCGGAGACCGTGTGGAACTCGAACGTCCTGCCCGGGTCGGCGACGGTCACCTCGCACAGCCGCGACCAGCGCAGGTGATGGGCGCGGTTGTGCCCCCGGAATCGAGCGCCCACGGTTCCCGGTGGCCGTCCCGGCAACCATGTGCAGCGTCGGCACTCGGGGCTGCGTTCGTCGATGCGGGTGACGTCGGCGACCGCGTCGTACAGCTGTCGGGCCGGGGCGTCGATCCACAGTTCCACCGAGCCCTCGGTGCGTGGTGGCCGGTGGAGACGGGGGCTGACGTCGAGATGAGCGCCCCACCGGGCGGCGCACGCCCGCCGATAGGGTCGTGCGAACGTATGGAGCAAGATGAACCGAGTGACGGGACCGACTTTACCGACGGCGACGTCGTAGTCCTCGCGATCGACACCGTCTACGATCCAGTGCGCTTCAGTTCCCAACTCCCGCTTGGTTTTCGAGTCGATGAAGACGCGCTGCTCCACCTCGTACCATTGCCGACCGGTCAGGGTCCGGGCGACGACCGGCATCATCTCGTCCTCTTCACGCTGCAGATGCGGCAGGAGAACCTGCTCCAGAACGGTGAGGGATTGTAGAAGGTCTTCTCGGGCAGCGGAATCGGCACGATATGCGATTGCCGCGGCGGTGACCCGCTCGATCTGGGGGCCGATCCGAGCATGGTCGGCGTCCATCACGTCGAGGAGTGCTCCGGCGGCCGGGTTCAACTGACGGGCCAGAGGCCATAGGGCATCGTCCTCGCCGCGGTGGTGCAGGTGAAGGAAATGCATCATCCACACGAGGTGGTCGGCGAGGGCGACCCGCTGGGCCGTAGTGGGCGCAGGGGCGGCGCCCAGCACCCGTATCGCGCGAGCAAGATCGCGGCGTAGCGCGTTGTGCACGATGCGCATGATCCGGGTGTCGGCGTGGGGCAGAGTGTCGGTGGTCATGACGGACTCCAGATAAAGGCGCACGAGAATTCAGCTCGGGCGGTTGAGGATTTCTGTGATGCGGTCGATCAGCCACGACTCGTATCGGACGCGAGTCCAGCCGCATTCTTGTATGAACAGGGCATATACCTGGTCGCTGGTCTGGACGCACAGTTCGTCGACCTGGCCGGGGTCGGGTTGACGGCCCATGATCATATTTGCGACGTCGGCGGCCGAGCGCCTGCGTTGCCCTTCCAGGTCGACGGACGCCGCTGCGAGCGTGGTATCGACCGTCGCACCCTGGCGGATTGCCCCGGCCAGGCGGTAGATGCGCTCGTTGATCGAGGCGATCATGCGCGCAGCGATCTCGATGCGGTCGCCACTCGTGTGCCTCGCACCGATTGCCGTGTAGACGGGCCGGTCGGCCAACGGCACCTGCGCGTCATCGCCGACAATGGCGGCCTCGAGCGCCGCCGTCAACAGGTAGGCCTTGGAACCGAACGTCGTGTAGACGGTTTCGACGGACACCGTCGCGGCCTGCGCGATATCCCTGATGCCGGTGCCGGCCCAGCCGCGCTCGGCGAACAACCGCGCGGCGGCCTCGAGTACGGCCGCTCGGGTTTGAGCTGCCTGCATCCGACGCAGCGGAGAACGGTACCGGCGGGATTGGAACCCGCTTGGCGCCGCCGAATCACGACCGACCGTGGCCATACCTCAGTCTAGAACGGGCAAGTTTTCGATACAACAGCGTTCAGGTGATTTCGTTGCCGTCTCAGGCCGGCGGATGCGGTCGCCATCTCGGTGGCGACGACGCCGCCGCCGATGATTGCCAGTCTCGGACGGGACGTACTTGGCGGTCGTCGCCTCGCGGGCGGTCCACGGCTGCGCCGCGGTCAAGCCGTCGATCTCCGGAACGAACGGATCCGATCCGGTGGCCACGGCACGGCATGCCGTGCCGTCAGGACGGTGACAGTGCCGTCTTCGCCGGTAACGGTGACCTCCTTCGCCGCGCAGATCCGACCGTTACCGCGGACCAGGGCGATCCCGGCTTTCGCGACCCACCGCTCCGGGCAACTGGACCATCGAAGGCTCCGGATGAGGAACCGTCACCGGGCCGAGATCGACGTCCCAGCGCATGTCCAGCAGTGGTCGGCTTCCGTCCCAAAAGCGGATCCCTGACTGGTCAGGTGTTCGGGGTCGTCGCTACTTGCAGATCCACGAGGACTCCTGCCTCTCGCACCCAAGGCCTGTCCCGCGGCGGGTACATCGGGCTCTGCCATCCCCGCGGGTCAGGAGGAATGGGCACCTCAGGCACCAAGCCGGGCTGAAGCGGCCGATTAGACAGATCTCAACCATGAAGAGAATCCGTGTCACTTTCCAAATTTCATGTCACTCGCGTGTCACTTTCCAGGTTTCGTGTCACTCGGGAACACCGGATGCGCTCCCAGGACAAGAGAGGTCGAGGTCAGCTACGCGTAGGACGACGGGGTTCCTGTCGCGACGGCAGTCGCTGCCGCGGGTCCGCATGACGAGGTTGCATCCGATCAGTCCCGGCACGGGTGCTTGGAACTGCAATGCCGTCGGTGAAGTTCAGTTGCCGCTGGGATCCTCGGGGCGGAACCTGAGTCGGGCGGCGGTGATGTCCCGGGCGATCTCCGTGATCCTGCGGTGTTGCGCGAATGCCATCGCCCGCAGCCGGGCAAGGGCAGCGGTAGGAGAGACCCGAAGCTGGACGGCCATCATTCCGGCGGCCACGTGCACTGTGCCGCGCGGAAACAGGGCGGGATCGACCACCGTCGGGTTGCGCGTGGGATCGAGTTCATCGACCACTATCGGGCCGAGGGCAGCGGCGTAGTCCGCCGCGGCCCGGGAGTGCTGGGCATCGAGCGGGCCGGGCTGGGTGCGGTAGAGCTCGAGGACACCGATGCGGGCGCCGGTGAACAGGCGGAGTGGAAAGGTGAAGACGGCGCGAACGCCGAGGTCGACTATCTCGGGGACGAACATCGGCCACCGTGTCGCTGCGGCGGGATCCGCCAGATCGGGAAGTATTTCGGGCATCGAGGAGCGATACGCGGTAAGGCCGGGGCCCTCGCCCAGGGTGAACTCGAGTTCATCGAGCCGTTCGGCGGTGCTGTCGGTGGCGTACACCAGGTCCCGACTGGTGTCGCTGGCGAACACCGCGACGGCGACGCCGTCGACACCGGCGACGCCCGAGCATCGTCCGCACAGGGTACGAGTGCGAGTGAGCACGGACACCGCCTGATCGTCGTGTGGATGAGCTGGGTTCTGTTCGGCGCTCATTTCCTCCACTTTCCCCGGCGGCGGGACCGTAAACAGCCCGCGGCGCACGCCACGAACCTCGGTTAGGGTGCACTCCGCTGCCTCGGCCGGCGACACCGGACAGGGTTCCCCGCAACCCTTCGGTTACTCATGCGCTAGAAATAGGCGTGAATTCCGAGCAGGTGGTCGGTGACGGTGAGGCGCAGCGGGTGGGCAGTTTCCGGTTCCTCCTCGCCGGCCAGCGGTGGGAGTGGTCCGACACCGTCGCCCGGATGCACGGCTACCAGCCGGGTGCGGTCGAGCCGACCACCGAGTTGTTGCTCTCACACAAACATCCCGAGGACCACCCGCAGGTCGCCCGGGTTCTCGATCGGATGGTCACCGATGCCGAACCGTTCAGCAGCAAACACCGCATTGTCGATACCGCGGGCAAGGTCCGGCACGTCGTCGTCGTCGGTGACCGTGTGCACGACGACACCGGCCGGGTGATCGGCACGAGCGGGTTCTACATCGACATCACCGATTCGCACACCAGCGATGTGAAGGACTCCGTCGACGAAGTGGTCGCCGAACTCACGCAGTCACGGGCGGTGATCGAGCAGGCCAAGGGGGCGCTGATGCTGGCCTACGGCATTTCCGCGGATCGGGCGTTCGATATCCTCGCCTGGCGATCCCAGGACACCAACATCCGGCTGCGCACGATCGCCGAATCGTTCGTCGCCGGTCTTGCCGACCTCGACCCCGACGAGGGCGGGCTCCGCCACCGGGTCGATCACCTGCTGCTGACCGTGCACAGCCGCGGCCGCTGACCTCCCCCCGGCCGTGACGGTGACCACACCGGTGGGGTGGCCGCTGCGGCCGAGGCTCCTGGTGTGGCCCACTCGCGCGGATTTTCCGCCCAACGCGGTGGGTAGGGCGGGCGGGGAAGCAGCGGCGCTGTAGATGCTGCCGGGAGATCCTTCTGTTGACGCAAACCGGGCAGCCGCAGTGTCAGTTCCAGCGGGCGCGGTGCACAGCAACATGCCGTCCGAGCGCGAAATGGGCTACTTGAGGGAGCGTTCGCAAACCCCGGTCGCGAAGTATTGTGGTGGAGAAGGACCGGGTCGAGGTCAGCCTCGACCCGGACACCTTCTCGCGCAAGTAGCCGTGCCATTGCCGCGAGGCGCCGCTGATGCATGAGTTGTTCGGGACGCATCCGCACGCGGAGCGGAGGGTGGGTTGCCCGAGATGTCGGCGGTTTCGGCCTGCCCCGATTGATTCATACTGGAGTATGATTGCGGTATGACGACGAGGTTCACGATCAGTTTGCCCGACGAGGACGCTCGCGTCCTCGACGCATACGTTCGCGACCACGGTCTGGGTGGCCGGTCGGCGGGGATTCGAGCGGCGGTTCGGATGCTCGGGGCGGTGGGTCTCGAACGCGACTACGCGGCGGCATTTGTCGACGGTGGTGTCGACGACGACTGGGATGTCACTTCGGCAGATGACGAATGATCCGGCGGGGTCATGTGCACTGGGTTGATCTTGATCCGGCGCAGGGGAGCGAAGCGGCCAAGCGTAGACCCGCTGTTGTGGTCAGTAATGATCGCGCCAATGCGACCGCCGAGAGGCTCGGTCAGGGGATAGTTACTGTGGTGCCGTTGACGAGTAACACTGCACATGTGTTCGCGTTTCAGGTTCTCGTCGACCCTGACGAATCGGGTATACCGCGTGAGTCGAAGGCTCAAGCGGAACAGGTGCGTTCGATTTCGGTGCGTCGCCTCGACATTGAGCCTGTCGGGAAGCTGTCGACGAGAACGCTTGCCGCGCTCGAGGAAGCTTTGCGGCTGCATCTTGATCTGCGCTGATCACTGCCGCACATCTCCGCCACAGATCGTGCGGGCACCGTAGAGGCGTTTGTCGGCCGCGTACACCGTGTGCACGCGTGAACGGCGTATGCCTCGCTCAGGTCGGTGCCCGAGATGGGTCCGCGCTGCTTGGCCGCAGTCGGTGGTCGACCTCCGCCGCCGCGAAGAACGCGCTCGCGGTCTTCAAAAACGTGTTGGCTCTGCGTAATTCGGATACTTTTCGGCGAAGTCTGGCGACCTCGGCCGACACGCCAGGTGCCGAAGACGATCCGCCCGGGCCTGGCCGCTCTCTTCCCGCTCGATCCAGTTCCTCAGCGTCGCCGGCGCGATGTCGAGCAGCTCCCCGACATGGCGACGGCTGCGACCTTCGAGCCTCCGTGCTCGTCGATCCGGTCCCGATACATCCGGACGGCGTGATCCTGGGTCTCGGCGTCGTACTTCTTCGGTGCAGGCATACCGGCATTTCTCCTTGTTAGATCAGGAGTCTCCACCTCGTCCAGGACAGTTCAGTGCGGTGGTCGACAAGACTGCCCAGATCCGCATCGGAACCGCGCTGCTGGTGGTAACCGGGGTCGGCAATTCCACATCTGGAGGACGAAAACCTGCGCTGCCGTGTCGAGTCCGCCATCGCCGCAAGCAACACCTACACCCCGCACGATGCAGCAACATAGATCCGTCGAGTTCGGTCCTGGATGTACCTGGGGAGTTGACGCTCGCCGCACGCCGCCCACGATCCCGAGGTGGGTGGTGATGATGTTCAGTTGCTGAGCAGTTGGTGATTGGATGTCGTGCCGCCCTTGTGGTGGGAGAGGGCAACTTTTCATCGCAGTGGCGTAAGTGCCCCAGCGGGGGCCCGGTTGTCTACTTCTCCCGTCGAATCCGGATGGCGTGCCGCAGAAGTGACGTCGTCATCAAGCGTGCGCCCGGACGGTCCGCGGCCGTGACGGCAAGGCGAGGATAGCTAACCCCGCTACGCTAGCTACTTCGACCTGAAAAATGAGGCGCCACGGTGAGCATGATTTGGCTGTTCTCGGCCGGTCAGGATTGGGTTGGCCGTAAGTCCCCCCGATCCGCT
>NZ_JBIRXS010000032.1:0-79070 GCF_044389235.1 Rhodococcus sp. NPDC019647
GCAGACCAGCGGTCACCGCATGCCCGCAACTGCCCATACATCCACTCGCCCGGCCGGAACGGGCTTCGGCATCACGTCGGTGGATTCAGGCTAAAGTGCCCGGACGACCGTCCGGACTCGGTTTCCTTCCCGACGGGACACCTCTTGTCGTCTCGCAGAACGAGCGGTCGGTGTATCGCATCACCGCCGGCGGCAAGCTCGAGCAGTATGCCGACTTCAGCGCACTGGCTGGAGGGATCGGCAACGACCTGTACGTTGCACCGGCGGGCGACGCCTATGCCGGCAATTTCGGATTCGCGCTCGGCGAAGAGGATCCGAAGCCGACACACCTCGTCCACATCCGTGCCGACGGCAGCGTCTCGCAGGTTCCTGGAGATCTGATCTTCCCCAACGGCTGTGCACGTACCCCCGATGGCACCCTGCTGGTCGCGGAAACCTTCCCGCACCGCATCAGCGCGTTCGACATGGCGGAAGATGGCGGTCTGACCAACCACCGAGTATGGGCTCAGCTCGACGAGTCGTTTCATCCCGATGGCATCGCCCTGGATAGTGACGGAGGCCTCTGGTTCGGGAACGCGTTGACCCTCGGTGCCGACAGTGGCTTCTATCGGGTCGTCGAAGGCGGCCAGATCACCGATAAGGTCGAGGTCACCGACACGTGGGCAGTGGCGTGCGCATTCGGCGGAGAGAACCTCGACACCCTCTACCTCTGCTGTAATACAACGACGCTCGAAGAGTTTCACGAAGGACGCTCGACCGCTCATGTGGCCGTCGCGCGGGTCGGGCGCACCGGAGTTCCGGCGTCCATCTGAACGTGAGGTGACAGGCGTCTGCCCACACCGTCACAGATTTCGGTGCGCGACCTGGCCGAGCACATCGTGGTGGAAACCGCTTCACCTGTTCCTGCTTGCCGGCGTCGGCCGCGAACAAGCCCGGAGGACTCTCAGCGAGCGGGTTCGAATCCGGCCAACATTTGTTCGAGTGCGGCCTGGTCGGGTCCGACGAAGGCATCAGCCTGTGGCGCGGTGGCGAGCATGTCGAGATACTCCGCGGTGCGCCCGTCCGCCGGGGGCAGGTGAGTGCTGAGGAGTCGCCGGGGTTCGAGAGCGCTCAGGGTTGACACGGTGGCCAGGAATTTGTCCTGGTCCACCGTGTGAACCCAGGGGCTGTCGACGGCGGCCCACAGGTGCTGGGCAGCGCGCACCGTGGTCGGCGTGCAGTAGCCGATGTCGTCGGCGGTGGCGAGTTCCGCGGTCTCCATCGGCGCCCCGAAGCAATCCGACGAGAAGTAGGCCTTACTGCGGTCGTCGTAGAAGCCGACCGTGCTGGGATTGTCGAACAGCGGCGGACGCAACGCCGTCAGCGTCCGATCGCCGACGTCGAGGGATTGACCCGGATTGAGCAGATAGACCCGGTCCATCGGCACGGGCCGTGCGCACGACATGATGCCTACGCCCGCGAAGGTCGTGATCAGGCGGGCGCGCGGCGCCGCGTCGAGCAGGTCGAACAGCGCGCCGGTGTGATCGCGGTCCGGATGCGTCAGCCAGATCCACTCGACGTCCGCGGCGTCGAGCACCGATCCCAGGGCGTCCATGAACCCGCGTCCGGGCAGACTCAGTCCGGTGTCGACAACGACGGGTTCGGCGGCGTGCAGAACGTACGCGTTCACCGGCAGGTGTCCGATCCCCGGTACTTCCAGTTCGTCGCTGAGAGCAGTAATGTCACGTCGGATCCTGTTGATACGCATAAGAACTCTCCTCAGTCATCATAGTCGACGCGGATCAGTGACCTGGCGATCGTGGCCAGTTCGGCTTCGGTCGGCTCGTATCCTCGCGGAACCTTCAGCCCGAGTTCGAACGGGGTGGCCCCGTCGTCGAGAGCTGCCCGGAATGCGGCGCCTGCCTCGGCGGGGGTGGACTCGAGTAGCAGGGCCCGCCCCCGGCGGACACGGCCCCGGTGGGTGACCGTCACGGGTGCACCGCCGGCGAAGTTGCGCCGCCACGGACGCTCGGTGAAGACGAGTGTCTGACCGTCGACGTCGTGCAGGCATACCGGCACCCGCAGGGTACGCCCGGTACGACGGCCGGTGAACTCGATCAGTCCTTGGCGCCGGATGCGCCGCCCCAGTGACCGGGTTGTGAGGACCCGCCGGATCAACGGATTGACCAGCCGCATCAATTGGGGCGGCGGCGGGCTCAGCCGCACATTCGTGGTATCGGTTTTGGACATGTCACCGACGCTAGGCCCGACGCGGAGGGGGCACCATTCCACAATTCTGGTATATCCGATTGCCGATCCGCGCTCGTACGATTGACTCGTGAGCGTGGATTCCGTGCAGTGCGCGGTAGACAAGGTCGCACGATTGTGCGCCGCCCCACGCGGGCTGGTCTCGCTGTGGCGGGACGCGTCGGCCGTCGTCGCCGGGGTCGTCCCGTACTACTGGACGCCGTGCTGGTTCACCCTCGACCCCGTGTCCTTGCTGATGACCAGTCATTATCACTTCGGCATGGACGAGTTCCCCGGGGAATGGCTGGCCGCGGAGTACTACGAGGACGACTTTCAGTCCGTCCCCGACGTAATGCGTTCCGCCGCTGGGCTTTCCACCTTGCACGAAGCGGCGCATGGTGATCCGTCGGGAAGTCCGCGCTGGCGCCGGAGCCGGACGCTCGGCGGCGACCAGGAGCTGATCGCACGGTTACGCACGCGCTCGGGAGAAACGTGGGGAGCGCTGAGCCTCTATCGCGACGAGGGAATGCCGATGTTCTCCGAAACCGAGAAGTCGTTCGTGAAGGAGATCGCGCCGGTCCTCGCGGGTGGTGCCCGCCGCGCACTGCTGTACGGGCAGGCCGAGGAACCGGAGTATGCCGATTCGCCGGGTCTGCTCGTTCTCGACGAGAACTGGAACATCGAATCCGCGACGCCCGGGGTCGACCGGTGGATGGTGGATCTTCCGGGTGGGAATTGGGATCGGGGCGAGTTGCCGGCCGCGGT
Source organism: Rhodococcus sp. NPDC019647 (assembly GCF_044389235.1). Classification (NCBI taxonomy): domain Bacteria; kingdom Bacillati; phylum Actinomycetota; class Actinomycetes; order Mycobacteriales; family Nocardiaceae; genus Rhodococcus; species Rhodococcus sp. NPDC019647. Next base: position 2,992 of record NZ_JBIRXS010000032.1, read on the forward strand.
GATCACGCTCGCCGGTCGTGTGTTGCGGTGTGTGGAAGACCGCGACCGGCTGGGCGACGTGGCCATCTCGCGGGTGCTGTCGCGGTCGGGTGCGTGGTTGGTGCTGCACGGTGCATGCCTGACGTCGACGGGCAGGCGGCGGATCGCGGTGATCGTCGAGCCGGCGCATCCGAGTCGTCTGTATCCGCTGCTGATGTCGGCGTACGGGCTGACCGAGCGGGAGAAGGAGGTCACGTCGATGGTGTTACAAGGGGCGTCGACTTCGCAGATCTCCGCCGAGCTGCACGTGTCGGCGCAGACCGTGCAGCAACATTTGAAGAGCATCTTCGACAAGACCGGCGTGCACAGCCGACGGGACCTGGTCGGCAAGGTGTTCTTCCATCACTACGAGCCGCGGTTCCGTGACAACGAGAAACGCACGCTCGACGACCGACCGCTCCGGGGTGGCCCCTGGCCCACGGATCGTCGGCGCCGCACAAATCAATAGCCGAACCCCTTCTAATAAGCCAAAAAATCTCGTTCGTAATCCAAGCGCGATCTCGAGAGCGGTGCTGCGGTGGATCTCCTCAATGGTCTTCCGCGCCTCCTGCCGCGCCGTACCGATCCGGCGCGACACTCATTCGCGTGGCCGCTGCCAGGCGATTGATTTCTTACAAGAGCGACAGCTCACGACCCGCTACATTTGGGAAACCCCAAAGCAGAGGAGTGCCCCATGGGCAAGGTGGTCATGTACAGCTCGGTGTCGGTGGACGGCTTCATCGCGGACGAGAACGACCAGCCCGGACCGCTGTTCGATTGGTTGTCCAGCGGTGACGTCCCGTTGGACGAGAGCGGCGAGATCAAGATGTCGCAGACGTCCTACGACTACACCCGGCCGTACTGGGACCAGATCGGGGCGACAATCGTCGGCCGCCACGTCTTCGACATGACGGACGGCTGGGACGGCAAGCCTCCGGGCGGAATCGACCACGTGGTCGTTGTGACGCACCGGCCGATGCCCGAGGGCTGGGACCGCGAGGCGCCGTTTCACTTCGTCGACGGCATCGACGCAGCCGTGGCCAAGGCCCAGGAGCTCGCGGGTGACCGCATCGTCGAGGTCGCCGCCGGCGACGTCGGTGGCCAGGTGCTTGCCGCAGGTTTGGTCGACGAGGTGCGCATGGACGTCGCACCCGTGGTGTTCGGGTCCGGCAAGCGTTTCTTCGGATCGGTCCACGCGCAGCACCTGTTGGAGGATCCTGACGTGGTGATTCAGGGCAATCGGGTGCTTCACCTGCGCTATCGGGTGCGCCGTTGACCGATCTGAGCGGGTACGCGGAGCTCACGAGTCAGAGTTGTTCGCCTTGGGTCTGGTCAACGAACCAGGCCGCGATCTGTGCTCGTGAGGTGAATCCGAGCTTGCTCAGGATGTGTTCTACGTGGCCCTGGGCGGTACGGTCCGAGATGACGAGACTCTTTGCGATCGCCCTGTTGGTCAAACCCTTTGCTACCAGGTCGGCGACCTGCCATTCACGTTTGGTCAGGTTCGTCGCGATACCGGCGGGCCGCGTCGTTGTGTCCCTGGGCTGTTCGTTCAGGGCATACACAATGGCATCGTGAGTTCCGAGCGCGCGCCCTTCCCGATGGGCGGCTTGAAAGGCGCGCTCACCGAGTGTATGGCGAATCCGGCGCTTGTTCTTTTCATGGTGGACGAGGAGGTGGGGGAACATCACCGTCGAGCTGCCCACGGTGTGCCCCAATTCCTCGGCGGCGCCCATCAGCACCGCGGCACGCTGTGCATGGCGCTCGTCGCAGAGCCACGCGAGGGATTCCAGACACACGGTGACGGTAATTTGGTCGTCCGCCAGTCGCCCGAGACGCAAACTGTCTTCAAGCAAGCGAGCGGCACGATTCGAATCTCCCTGCTGCCAAACCCCAACACCCATGGACCACAACGAATACGAGCGATATATCGACTCGCCCAGAACGTCCGTCATCGCGATAGCCCTCTCATGACACGCCATCGCCCGCGGAATGTCCCCACGCAGTCCATATGCCATACCCAGTAGATACTCAACTGCAACCTTCCGATGGTCATCGTTCAGTGTCGCGTACATGGTGCGGGCTTCTTCCAGAAGTCCGCTCGCGCGCTGGAGGTCGCTGTTGTTGAGCGCGAGTAGCCCTTCTGCTTGGGCAACGAGTGCATGCGTCATCGGGTCGTCGATCTGCTCAGCCAAGGATCGCCCCTCCTCGACCAGTGCAGTCGCAGCGGGGAGGTCGCCCTGAAGTTCGGACAGCACGCTGCTGTAGTACAGGGCTTTGACTCGTGTCGCGGTGGGCTGCCGGGGATGGCAGGCGAGGGCTCGGTCGAGCCAGTATCGTCCCTCGGTGAGCTTGCCGCGGGTAAGCCAGAAGGGATACAGCGCAGCTGCGATCCGCAGCCCGGCCTCGGGGTCGGTATCGCCTACCTCGGATAGGCACAGCGTCATCGCCTCACGCAAATTCGACTCCTCGCGCCCGAGCCGTGCGATCCATTTCAACTGCTGCGAACTGACCCACTCCGCTTCCGCTGTCAGTGCCAGCTTCTCGTACCAATCCCGGTGCCGCGAGCGTAACGCCTGGTAGTCACCGGACTGCTCTGCTTTGTGTCGGCCGTAGTCACGTACCGTCTCGAGAAGGCGGAAACGGACCACTCCGCCCGGAGCCTCCCTGATGAGGATCGACTTGTCGACCAACGCTGTGAGCACGTCGAGCAGATCCTCAGGAGCCTCCTCCCCCAAGCAAATGCCTTCCGCCGCGTCCAATTCGAAGCTCCCGGCGAATACCGACACGCGTGCCCACAGCTGCCGTTCCGAGGAACTGCACAGGTCGTAACTCCAGTCCATCGACAACCACAGCGTCTGTTGGCGCCTCGGCGCACCGCGACGTCCCAGGGTGAGCAGTTTGTACCGGTCATTCAGTCGCTCGGCCATTTGGTCGGCGGACATCGCCCGCAACCGCGCGGCCGCCAACTCGATCGGCAGGGGTAGACCATCAAGTGCCCGGCAGATCTGCGCTACCGTGATCCGGTTTTCCTCGGTCAACTCGAACCCGGACACCGCAGCGGCGGCACGTTCCAAGAACAGCGTCACGGCGTCGTACTGGGAAAGCCCGCGCAGAGACGACTCATCGTCCGCCTCGGGAATCGTCAGCGGCGGTACGCGCAGCACCGCTTCCCCTTCGATACCGAGGGCCTCCCGGCTCGTGGCCAGAATCCGCAGCTCGGGACAGGTCCGAAGCAGTTCCCCGGCGAGCGTGGCGACTGCATCCACCAAACGCTCACAGTTGTCCAGAACGAGCAGAAGGTTGCGTGTGGCGAGGAACTCCGCAATTACGCGTTCAAGCGGTCGTGCCGAGCGATGATGTATTCCGACCGCCGCAGCGACCGCATCCACGAGCAGTGACCGCTCGTTCAGTTCGCCTAGCTCGACCAACCTCACACCGCCGCTGAACCCGCGCCGCGCCTCCGTCGCAACGCGTAGCGCAAGGCGCGTTTTGCCGACCCCGCCGATCCCGGTCAAGGTGACCAGGCGGGAAGTAGACAACTTCGCCTTGGCGTCGGTCAGCTCGCGACGGCGGCCTACGAAGCTGGTGAGGTCCGACGGAAGATCTCCCGCCGCTCCCCATGTTGACGGCGGGATCGCGTTGTGGAGGAGGCCGGCGGTGGAGCGGCGACGGGCTCTTGGTTGGTCTTGTGCGGAGCGCTTCGCGCCTCGTTCGGCGAGCAGGTCCATCTCTTCGACCGGAAAATCGTGAGCGAGCTGACTCCGGCGTAGTTCGTCACCGAACTGCGCCGCGCTGAGGGGACGCTCCCGCGGATTTGCTGACATCGCGTGTTCGATGGCCGCGCTGACATCATCCGGAAGTCCCTGCTCGCGGAGATCGGGTACCGGTTGGGTAGTGATGCGAATGAACTGTGCGACTATTTGCTCGCCGCTGTGACGTTCAAAAGCTGCGTGCCCGGTTACGGCCGAGAACAAGGTTGCGCCGAGACTGTAGATGTCTGAGGCCGCGCTGGGCGGCTCCTCTCCCTCGAGCACCTCGGGGGCTGTGAAAGCCGGGGATCCGGTGAGAATGCCCGTCGAGGTCTCGAATCCCCCAGCAAAATGAGCGATGCCGAAGTCGGTCAGGGCGGGCTCGTCGTAATCGGTGATCAGGATATTCCCCGGCTTTACGTCTCTATGGAGGATGCCGAGCCGGTGCGCGGTCTCGAGCGCGCCGGCCAACTTCACGCCGAATCGCAGAGCCTCGTCCAACTCGAGTCGGCCATGCCGACGGATTCGGGTGTCCAACGAACCGTGCGAGTGGTATTGCATCACGATGTAGGGCCGACCACTGGTTGTGGTTCCAATGTGGAGCACGTTAGCGATGTTCGGGTGACCCGTAAGGCGGCCCATCGCCCGCTGCTCTCGAAAGAACCGTGCCCGGTTGTCTTTGTCCAGATTGGCGGTGAGGACCTTCACCGCGACAGTGCGGTCCAGCGAGGGTTGCCCACAACGGTAGACAAGACCGAAGCCGCCACGTCCGATTTCGTGGACCTCCGTAAACCCTGCCGTGGTCAACTCCGCAACGACGGCGGACGCCACGTCACGCTGAGTCTCGAGTGGATCACCAGTTGCCATGCGCAGCTGGCGATTCACTCGATCCGGCGGTACCCCAAAGACACAGCATTTCTTTGTCCCTCAATGATCTGAATTCAGGGTAACGCCACCTGCCACCGAGTCGGGGCAATTGTATTGATCGAATCGTCGATACCGACCGTCTGGTCCCGTTGCAGTGGCCTGGGGAGGCCTCACCACGATCCACGAAACGGTCAGAACGACAGGGCGTAGACCCTGGCCAGCGATGCGAGAGAGGTGACCCTGACACCAAACGACGCATCCGGTACTCGGCTGTCGGGCCGCAGAACTTCGCCGCCTCCTCCGGGGAGCGAGACGGGATGAGAAGATTATGCTGTGCAGTTCCGGCAGCTCGAGTACCTCGTCGTCCTCTCGCGTGAGAAGCACTTCACTCGCGCAGCGGATGCATGTGCTGTCTCTCAACCGGCTTTGTCGGAGGCGATCCGCAAACTGGAGATCGAACTCGATCTGCCGCTGATCGTTCGAGGCCGCAAGTTCGAGGGCCTCACAGTGGAGGGCGAGCAGATCGTACGTTGGGCTCAGAGAATTCTCGCCAACCAGGAATCACTCCTACACGAGGCCGCCAGCCTACGGTCGGGCGTCACCGGCACCCTCCGAATAGGGGTCATTCCCACCGCATCCGCGACAGTCGCCGACCTGTCGAGCCCATTGTGTCTGCGGCATCCCCTCATCACGGTGCGTCTCGCCGAAGACCTGTCCTCGAGCGAGATCACAGCTCGGCTCGATCGCTTCGAGCTCGACGGTGGCATCACTTACCTCGACGACGACATCGCCCTGCGCTACCACACTTTCCCGCTCTATCGCGAGCGATACGCACTCTTGACCGCCGACGACCCGGCCCTCCCGCGCCGCGCCCACATCTCCTGGAGCGAAGCGTCGACGTTGCCGATGTGCACATTGCCGTCGATCATGCGCGGCAGGCGCATCCTCGACGACTATTTCGCCGACGACGGAGCCGTCCACACCGCACAAGTCGAAACCGATTCCATCGCTTCCCTCTATGCCCACGTCAAGACCGGGCAGTGGGCTGCAGTCGTGCCTCAGGTGTGGTTCAAAGTATTCGGTGAACCACCCGGCCTCCGGTCCACTCCACTCATCGAAGGTCGCACAGCTCCAGTGGTCGGGTTGATCACCCGCGCAGAAGGCCCGTCGTCCCTTCTCGTTCAGGCTCTCGAAGCGACGGCTTCAGTCCTCGACCAGACATCATCGGCAACGCCTATCGACCAGTAGGACGGGCATCTTGGACACCACCCATATCCGTGGTGCATCCTCGACCGACTGTCTGTAAACCTGGGGAAGGCTGCACTGCTGATGGCGCGTCGAGACGACTACGAATACGACGAGCACAGCATCGTCGTGACGAAGAACAAGCAGTACGCCGCAGGCGTACCGGCGGTGCTCGTATCACTTCAACGCGGCATGTCACAGATGGGTGCGACGCGCACCGCTGCCACTCTCGCCAAACTCAATCAGCGCAAAGGCTTCGACTGTCCGGGCTGCGCGTGGCCGGAAACACCCGGCCACCGCAAGCACGCCGAATTCTGCGAGAACGGCGCCAAGGCCGTCGCCGAAGAAGCCACCAAGCGGACCGTCGGCCCAGCCTTCTTCAACGCACACTCCATTGACGACCTCCTCGGCCGCACCGAGTACTGGCTCGGACAGCAGGGACGCCTCACCCACCCCATGGTGCTACGCCCAGGCGCCACACACTACGAGCCAATCGAATGGGATGACGCGAACCGCATCATCGCAGACGAACTGAACGCGCTGGGTAGCCCACATGAGGCGATCTTCTACACCTCCGGCCGAACATCCAATGAAGCAGCGTTCCTCTACCAGTTACTGATTCGCTCCTTCGGCACCAACAACATGCCCGACTGTTCGAACATGTGTCACGAATCGTCCGGCAGCGCACTGACCGCCTCGATCGGCATCGGCAAAGGATCGGTATCCGTTCCGGATATCGAGAACGCCGACCTCATTCTCATCGCCGGCCAGAACCCGGGCACCAACCATCCACGCATGCTCTCCACACTCGAAAAAGCCAGATCCAACGGCGCCCGGGTTATCGCCATCAACCCGCTTCCCGAAGCCGGACTGCTGCGGTTCAAAGACCCACAGAAGGTTCATGGTGTCATCGGCGACGGAGCCGCGATCTCCGACGACTTCCTGCAGATCCGCATCGGCGGCGACATGGCCCTCTTCCAGGGGCTGGCCAAACTGCTCGTCGCCGCCGAGGACGCCGCGCCAGGCACCGTCCTCGACCGACGCTTCATCGACCGCCACACCGCGGGGTTCGACGCTTGGCTCGATCACATCCGCAGAGTCGATCTCGGCACGGTCGTCGACGCCACCGGCCTGACAATCGAACAACTCCACGACACAGCGCAGGCCCTGATCGAGTCGAACGCCACCATCATCTGCTGGGCGATGGGACTGACCCAGCAAACACACGGTGTTGCCACGATCGAAGAAGCCGTGAACCTGCTGCTGATGCGCGGCATGATCGGTAAATCCGGAGCCGGGGTATGCCCCGTCCGCGGGCACTCCAACGTCCAAGGCGACCGCACCATGGGCATCTGGGAGAAGATGCCAGAATCGTTCCTCGCCGCCCTCGACACCGAATTCGGCATCACCTCACCACGAGAACACGGGCTCGACGCCGTCGACTCCATCCGCGCCATGCGCGAACGGCGAGCCTCGGTGTTCATGGCAATGGGTGGCAACTTCGTGTCCGCCACGCCGGACACCGACGTCACAGAGGCCGCCCTCCGGAACTGTTCGCTCACCGTCCAGGTGTCCACCAAACTTAACCGCAGTCATCTCGTTCACGGCCGCACCGCACTCATTCTGCCGTCGCTCGGACGCACCGACAAAGACGTCCAGGCGACTGGTAAGCAGTTCGTGACCGTCGAGGATTCGATGTCGATGGTCCACCGTTCCCGCGGAAGTCTTACCCCGTCGAGCATCCACATGCGCTCCGAAGTTGCCATCGTCTGCGGCATCGCCGAGACGTTGTTCGGCCCCGGCCATCCCGTGCCGTGGACGTCGTTCACCGCCGATTACGACCTCATCCGGGATGCGATCTCGCGCGTCGTGCCCGGCTTCGACGGCTTCAATACCAAGGTCCGACAGAAGGAGGGGTTCGGACTCCCCCACCCGCCGCGAGACTCACGCACGTTCCAGACGGAGACCGGTAAAGCGAACTTTGCCGTCAACGACCTCGTGTGGCTACCTGTCCCGCCTGGCCGACTCATGTTGCAGACCATGCGAAGTCACGACCAGTACAACACCACCATCTACGGTCTCGACGACCGCTACCGCGGCGTCAAAGGCGGCCGGCGAGTTCTGTTCGTCAACACCCGCGACATCGAAAAACTCGGATACCGAGACGGCGACCACGTCGACTTGATTTCCGAATGGAAGAACCGGAGCGGGAACGTCGAAGAACGACGAGCCGACAACTTCCGACTCGTCGCCTACCCCACACCTGTCGGCAACGCCGCCGCCTACTACCCCGAAACCAATCCCCTCATTCCCCTCGACCACGTCGCAGACAAATCCAACACGCCCGTCAGCAAAGCCATCCTGATTCGGCTCGAGCACCGACCCTGATGGGACGCATCACTACCCGTCGCCCCATCGTGCGCGTGCGTGGACCGAACTCCACAACTCGGCCCGACACACTCGTCGTCGAGGAACCACTCGAAATCCGTGTCGGAGGCTCCCCACTCGCGGTCACCATGCGCACCCCAGGCCACGATGTCGAACTCGCGCACGGCTTCCTCCTCACCGAAGGAGTCATCAACAGCGTTGACGACGTCGCTTCGGCCCGCTACTGCGACGGAGTGGACGACAACGGCCTCAACACCTACAACGTCCTCGACATCACCCTCACCGTTGGCATCCCCCCACCCCAACCCGGTGTCGAACGCAACTTCTACACAACCTCCTCATGTGGAGTTTGCGGGAAAGCATCACTCGACGCCGTTCGCCTCGCGACGGTCCATTCCCCGGCCGAGGACACCGCCACGGTGCATGTCGATGTTCTGGCGACACTGCCCGACCGACTACGCCAGTCGCAGAGAGTATTCGACAGCACCGGTGGTTTACATGCAGCCGCACTTTTCGATCAGTACGGGCAGTTACTCGCCCTCCGCGAGGACATCGGCCGACACAATGCCGTAGACAAGGTCGTCGGCTGGGCAATCGCTCAACACCGCATCCCCTGCCGGGGCAGCATCCTCATGGTCAGCGGTCGCGCCTCGTTCGAACTCGCCCAAAAAGCCGCAATGGCAGGCATACCCATACTTGCCGCTGTCTCCGCGCCGTCGTCGCTCGCTGTCGACCTCGCAGACGAAACAGGACTGACACTCGTGGGGTTTCTTCGCGGCCAGAACATGAACCTCTACACCCACACCCATCGGGTAATACAAGGCTGACCATGTGCAATGCGCGGGCCCCGACAGTCCAGTACTACCGGGTAAGCGGGCTGTAGAAGACCAAGCCGTTGCCGTTATTGTCGTAGACCACTGCACGGCGTTCGTGTCCGTGGTCATACGGGCCTCCCACAATGCCACCGCCGTTGGCTTCCACGGCCTTCGCCGCACTGTCGACGTCGGCGGTCCTTATGCCGACGACAACTTGCCCCGGCATGGGGTGGTCGACCGCAGTCGCCAACGCGACGGTGATAGTCCCTCCATCCAGGGCCGCGAAACGGTCCCCGTCGCGGAACTTCAACGGCATTCCCAGAGTCTCGCAGTAAAACCGGACCGATTCGTCCAAGTTGTCGGTTGACAGGACGATCATTCGCACATCATGCTCGCTCAATTGAGTCTCCCCGTAAATCGGATTGCAGGACCGGCCAGGCGCTTCCGCACGGAAGGGCGCGGATCCTGTCATTGCGCGACCCCGGGCCGGCGTCACTGCTCCGATCCACGTGCCGCATTGAGGATCGCGCAGTCTGCTGCAGTATTCGACTGTGCAACAGTGTATTTAAATATTTGAGGTCGAGACTGGTGCGACCGACACAGGCGGATGTCGCCTTCGCTCGATCGTCGACGATCAAGCCCCGTTCAACCAGGGTATCCGATTGAACGGGGTCTATTTACAGGCCAGTACCGGATGCTATCGCCACGTTCCGTAGGCGCCTGATCAATCCGGCAGGTCCGCCATCACTCGGCCCGAGGAGAGGTCAATGCCTGGACCGCCGCAGTTGACATTGTCTTGACGATCGACTCCTGGTCAAGACCTTTATTGAGCGTGGGTACGGTATTCAACATCGAGAACACCGCCTGCGTAAGCAGGCGTACCTCCGGATCCGACAGCTCTGGCCGCAGCAGCGACACTGTCGAAATCCACTCCTCGGCGTACATATTCATCGCTCGTCGAATGCGCCGGCGATCCGTTTCGGGAAACGCGTGCTCGTTCTTGAGGAAAATCAGCGTTGTCGGAGCCGCAGACAGGACCGACCTGATGTGGAATTCGACCATGGCGTCCAGCGCAGCACGCGGATCGGGTTCCGACTCCACCGTCGCCCGGGCGGACTGATGGAGAAACTCCAACGGATTCTCCACCACTGCGATGAGGAGGGCCTGCTTGTTCTGGAAGTGACGATAGAGCCCGGGAGCGGAGATTCCTGCCTTCGCGCAGATCATCTCGACCGTAACCGAGTCGTAGGGTTGGTGCAGGAACAGATCGGCGGCGACCTCCAGCAGCAGCTCCCGGCGTGACCGGCGAACCGTTGGCGCGGCTGACGGCATCTGATCAGCCTTCATGGTTCACGACAGCAACCGGGCAACCTGAGAAATCTGAGAAATCTGAGATCAACACATACCGAGTCGCACACCGCCTGCAAGCGTCGCTCGCATCCACCTTGATCAGCTCCATGCGACCAATAGTAACACGCATTAACACAATCGGACAGCGATCGGACACCTGTCGATGCTAGCTGCGGGCCCACGCTCCGCGCGCGACCGCACACTTTTGCATCTGACCAGCGATATTGCGAGCCGTGGCGAGTGAAGGTGCCCAAATGCCCGCCGAGTGTTGACAAGCTCACACTCTCGTTCTACGTTAATGCTCATTCACGTTAATGCGCATTCACACACGAAAGGTTGTGGCCATGCGATTCATCTTCATGAGCGAGGGCGAAACGCCCCCAGGGCATACCCATGAGCACCGTTACCGGGAGCTCGTCGACGAGGTCCTCCTCGCCGAAGAGGTGGGTTTCGATGCGTTCGGCACCTCTGAGCAGCACGTGGCGATTGGCACGGCGACGACGTCCGCGCCGGAGGTCCTCTATCCGTACTTGATGGCGCTGACCTCACGCATTCGGTTCGTGCACCTGGTGACCCTGTTGCCCACGCGCATCAACCACGCGCTTCGGGTCGCCGAGAGGCTGGCCACCGAAGACATTCTGTCCAACGGCCGCGTGGAACTCGGTGTCGGCCGAGGCAACACCACCCTTGCACTGCGGGCCTTTGAGGTTTCACCGACGGAAAACAAGGCCCAGCAGATCGAGGGGCTCGAAGTCATTCGACGCGCGCTGCACAACGACGTCTTCTCCTTTGTGGGCGAGCACTACAAGATCCCACCACGAAGCCTCGTACCCAGAGGAATTCAGACTCCCTATCCTCCGATCCACATGGCGACCGGGAGTCCCGAGTCTGTTCGAACTGCGGCGGAGCTCGGCGTCGGCGCGATCGTCGGAGGCTTCTACCTGGGCTTCGAATTCCTCGAGAATATGCTGCGTATCTACGATGACGCTCTCGACGGCGCGACGCACACCTACCCAGTGCAGGCACAAAAGCTCGTTGCAGTCGGCGGCGGTATGCATTGCGCAGAAACACGCGACGAAGCCGTCACATGGGCGAGGAGCCTCACAGAATCGGTCGCGCTATCGACCGACGCGTACCAACGCCTCTCGAAACTCTCCGATGACTACCAGTACATGGGAGCCGTCAAGCATCTGGACTTCAACGATGAGCGCTACATGTTCGAGGACTCCTCCGGCTTCATCGTGGGCGATCCCGACGACTGTGTCGCCCAGGTACAGCGATTCGCCGACTTGGGCGCCGACTCGCTCGTTATGCGCATCGACGGGCTGCCTCACAAGGAATTGATGAAGTCGATCGAACTTTTCGGCAAGTACGTAATCCCCAAGTTCAAGAACCCCCGCGCTGTGGTGCGCACCCCTGCCGCGGTTCTGGACGATATTCGCACCGCCCGGCCGGCCCACTACGCCGAGGTCGAAGCGTTCGAAAGTGCACAGAAAGAAACAACCGGAAACAGCGTCGAGGTAGGAGAAGCACGATGAGCACATTGGCCACGGATGACATCTTCAGCCGATACCCGAAGGAGATCTTGATCGAGCGCAAGCCGAACGGGGTACTCCTCATCACCATCAATCGTCCCGAGCGACTCAACTCCCTGACGCTGCCGATGTTCAAGCATCTGTCCGAAATCTGGGAGGACGTCGACCGAGACCCCCACACGCGTGTGGCTGTCATCACCGGCGCCGGCCGCGGATTCTGCACGGGCATGGACGTACGCGAACCAGACCCTACTCTGGATGACGCGATCGAACTCATGGAGGATGAGCGGCGGCGGATTACGACCCTCCTGAACATGGACAAGCCTCTCATCTCCGCGATCAACGGACCAGCGGTGGGCTGGGGTTTGTCGATGGCACTGCTCGCGGATATCAGCGTAGCTGCTGAAGACGCCTTGCTTCTGGACGGCCATACCCGCATCGGAGTGGTCGCCGGCGACCATTCTTCCCTGATCTGGCCGCTGCTGGTCGGCATGGCCAAAACTAAGTACTACCAGCTGACGTCAGCAAGCCTGACCGGCGCGGAGGCCGAGCGGATCGGCTTGGTGAGCCTCACTGAACCGAAAGGCGCCGTGCTCGAACGCGCCTTGGCGATCGCCGATGACCTTGCCCAGGGCTCGCAGCAGGCAATCCGCTGGACGAAGCGTTCACTGAACTCTGGTTGGCTGACCAACGCCCTTCCGCAGCAGGAATTGTCGGCGGCGTTGGAAACCCTCAATTTCGCCGGCGCAGACTACGCCGAGGCCCGACAAGCCTTCCGCGAAGGGCGACCGGCCCGATTTCCCTCCGCCCGCCGAGATGACCACCTCGTTGTTGGTTCCCCGGCGACGCAAGAAGTTGCCGGGTGAAGCATGAGAGGGCCTGAGACCACACAGACCGCCGGGTTCACCGCCGCGGACTATACGGGTGTCCTTGTCGTCACCTTGGACCGGCCGCCGGCAAACGCATTGAACCGATCAGCCATTCGCAATCTCGCGGCGCTGTTTGCCGACCTCAGCGAGATGCGTGAAGCACCCCCGGTCGTCCTCACAGGCCAGGGAGAACGATTCTTCTGCGCCGGAGGCGATATAAAAGAACTCGAACAAGCACTCCAACAAGAGTTGGACGCCCGGATGCGGGAGTTTCACTCGCTACTTGTAGCAATGGACAGGTACCCGCGACCGGTGATCAGCGCGATCAACGGTCACTGTGTGGGCGGTGGCATGGAGATTGCTCTGTTCGCCGATACCGTGCTGGCCGTCCACGGTGCGCGTTTTGGATTCCCAGAGATCAATCACGGCCTCCTACCGGCCGATAAGGGTATTCAGCGTGCCGCCCGACTACTCGGAGCACGTACCGCGAGGCGACTGCTGTTGTCGGGGGAACTATTCGATGCTGAAACCGCACTGGAGATCGGTCTCGTCGATGTCCTCGCGGACCCCGCAGAGCTTGTCGCTGCGGCTGTCGCATCGGCGCGTGAGGCCGGGGCCAAGGCACCCGTGCTCTACGGCGCATTGAAACGCAGTGTCAACGATTCCGACGACACCCGCGACGAGGTCTCCCTGCATCGCACACTTGGGTCTGCCGCCGAGTACTTCGATGACCCCGTCGCCCGTGGACTACGAGATAGCTGGAACGGCAGTCGCACTCGAGGAGGTCAGGGATGAGGGTGGAGTCATGTTAGCCGTCCTTGTTGCAGGCCTGGTCAGCGGTGCGGTTCTGCTGCTCGCGACCGTGGGCTTCGAATTGGTGCGCCGGGTGGAGGGCTTCCTGAATATCGCTCTGCCCCAGCTGATCGTGCTCAGTGGGTTCAGCGCGTACGGGTTCAACGTGCTGCTCGGGTTTCACTGGATAGTCTCGTGTCTCGCGGCGATCGCCGTCACGACGGTGGCGGGCGTCGTATCAGCTCGGCTGATCTTCTGGCCGATGCGCGGGCGTCCGCACTATATTCCCATGATCGCATCAGTCGGTCTCGCGTTCTTCATTCACGCAATGATCGAGGTCTTCACGGGGTACGGCGTAAAGACACTCGACGTCCCTCTTCAAGAGACCTTCCGTATCGGTGGGATTGCCGTGGCCGGCATCGATCAGGTCGCTGTAATCGTCATTGCCGCTCTGGTGGTCATGGCACTGCACTTTTGGCTGTCGAAGTCCTACAGCGGACGGGCGTTGCGCGCGATGGCCAACAATCAGGCACTGGCTCAGATTCGCGGTGTCAACACCACTTATCTGCAATACATCACCTGGGCGGTAGCGAGTGCGCTGACTGCGCTGGCGGGAACGCTCATCGCCTTGACCGCACGCATTTACCCTGAGCTCGGCTGGGATCAGGTGTTGATCATCTCCGCCGCCGCAATCATCGGTGGTCTCGGCAGTATCTACGGCGTGATGCTCGCGGCAGTCCTCGTCGGTCTTACGTCAAGTCTCGCGACCCTTGTCATTCCGTCCGAATACACCCAGATGGTTGTGTTCGCGGTGATCGCCTTGGTCGTATTCATCCGGCCTGAGGGCCTTTTCAGCGGGCCGAAGGAGCGTGTCGCATGAGCACTCTGCTGATTCTTGGCGGACTGATCACTCTAATGGGGATCTACGCCGTCGCAGCCCTGGCACTGAACCTTCAGTTCGGCGTTGGCGGGATGGTGAATTTCGGTGTGGCGGCATTCTTCGGTGTCGGCGCCTATGCCTACGCACTCACCGTCCTGCCGGCACCATCCGGATCGTACACATACCTTCTCGGGCTCGGTTTGCCGTGGTGGGCGGGCGCAATCATTGGTGGTCTCGTATCAGCTCTGCTCGCGTTCGTTGTCGGAAGTGGCCTGCTGAAGGTCGGTGGGGAGTACCTCGCCGTTGTCTCGCTTGCGCTTGCCGAGGTGATCCGCCAGTTGTTCATCAACCAGCCGGCGATCGCCAATGGGGCGCGCGGGCTGCTGAACGCGCCGGTGCCCAGCCTCGATATCGTCCCGGGTCGAGCGCAGGTGTTGTTCGTCGCTGCGATCGTTGTGGTTGTTCTAGGAATCAGCTTCTTGCTCTTCCGGCGGGTGACTCGGTCGGCGTTCGGCCGAAGTCTGCTCGCGATCAACCAGAACGAAGCGGTGGCCCGTTCGCTTGGTGTGAACGTCTACGCGGTCAAGCTCAAAGCTTTCGTCTTTGCGGCGTTCTTCATGGGTCTGGCCGGGGTGATGTATGTGTGGTATCTGTCGATCCTTACTCCGACTTTCTTCAACGTGAATATCACCTTCACGGTCTTCATTGCTCTGATTATCGGCGGGACAGGCAGCAATGTCGGCGCGGTTCTTGGTGCGGTTGTTCTGTTGGGCCTGCGGGAGGGCCTCACATACATTCAAGTGGACTTTATTACACCGGAGCTGCTGGCCAGCCTTCAGGACGCACTGCAAGGTTTGGTCCTCATTGTGATACTCCTGTTCTGGCCGGGTGGCCTCTTCCGGCCGCGACTGTCCGTCTACCCGCCACCACGCTCCCCCTCCGTGACACCTGCTGTGTTGGCGACTTCTGTGGCAGGTGGTCGCTGATGACTGCACCGAATCCCTTGCTCGAAGTGAAGGGCGTTGTGAAGAGCTTCGGTCAGCTCCGGGCGCTCGACGGTGTCGATATGACCGTTAGCCGGGGCAAGGTTACAGGAGTCATTGGGCCAAACGGCTCCGGCAAAACCACCCTGTTCAATGCAGTCTCCGGTTTCCTGAAGCCTGATGCAGGCGCGGTCGTGTTCGACGGGCGTGTCGTGACAGGGGCTCCGACGCACCAACTTGCGCGGATGGGTCTGAAGCGCACGTTCCAGAACACTGCTGACTTCACTGACATGTCGGTCGTGCAGAATTTGCTCACCTCTGTGCGCACTGTGCCGGGCGAGCGCCTCTCGCGCCTCTTCACGTCTCCGCGCGCGATCTCGGCGAGTGAGCGCAGCCTGGTCGACCGTGCATGGATTCTGCTTGATCGTCTGGGTTTGGTCGAATTGGCGAACGTCCGGGCGGGAGATCTGTCGATCGGCCAAGGCCGCCTACTGCAGATCGCCCGGCTGCTCATGGAACCGCCGTCGCTGTTGATGCTCGACGAGCCGTCCTCGGGCCTGAACCCCGACGATCAGGACCGCTTATCTGCGACAGTGCGTCAGCTGCGCGATGTAGAGGGCGTCACGGTGCTCGTCATCGAGCACAACATGTCCTTCATGAACGCAATCTCCGATGCGCTCTACGTCATGCACGACGGCCATGTCATTGCAAGCGGCCCACCGGCGGACGTCATCCGCGACCCCCTAGTTATCGAAACCTATCTGGGAGTACGCCGTGCCACTGCTTAATGTCGAAAACCTCACCAGCGGCTACGGTCGAAACAACATCATCCGGGGCATTTCCCTTGGCGCAGAAGAAGGGTCGATTACAGCCATCATTGGCCCTAATGGAGCCGGCAAGACAACCCTCGTGCAGACCATCGCCGGGGTAGTCGATGCACGCGGCGGGAGCGTCAGACTTGATGGCGAGCACCTCGGTGGGATGTCCGCCCGCGAGCGCGCACGCCGTGGCCTCGGATATACACCTCAGCTGCGCAACGTTTTCGGTGCACTATCCGTCGAGGACAATCTGGAAGTTGTCACCCGCGCGATGCGATTGCCTCATGATCGCGTGGACGAGGTTTTCGAACTGTTTCCGATCCTCGCAGAGCGCCGAAAGCAGCGATCCGGAACGCTGTCCGGCGGACAACGCCAGCAGCTCGCAATCGCTTCCTCGCTGCTCATGCGACCACGGCTGTTGATCCTCGACGAACCCACCACCGGTCTAGCGCCCCAGATTGTGGATTCGCTCATCGAGCAGATCTGCGTCATCGAGCGCAGCGGGACCGGCGTCTTATGGATTATCGAGGAGCATCCCAGCCAGATCCTGCCGCTGTGCGAACGCGTATTTCTCATGGAATCGGGCCAAATTCATCACGAGGCAAACGGGCCGCAACTGCTAGCGGATCCGGGCTTCGCCGAGATGTTCCTGGGCGCTCGAATCCCACAGGCGTGAGCAGCACGCATGCCTACCGCAATCGCGGAAGAAAAGCAGGCTTCACTCTCCTCGCTTCTACCAGAGAAAGTCCGACCCCCAAAGCAGCAGTTCACAGGAGATTTTGAGCGATGAAAGTACTCAGAACAACAGCAGGCAAGGTATCGATCGCATGCGTCGTCATGGCGACGGGGGCAGTGCTCACAGGTTGCGGCGACGGTGGAGGGGCGTCGGGCGGAACCACGGTGATCGGTGTGGCCGCGCCGCTATCAGGCGAAGCGGCGGTCTTCGGCGGGCCTGTCGATTCGATCACCCGAGCAGTAGTGAACCATGTCAACAAGCGCGGCGGCATCAATGGGACGACCCTCGAGGTTGTGAGCGAGGACGAGAAGTTCAACGCCGAGGATGGAGTCCGCGCCGTCACCAAGCTCATCAATAAAGACGACGCGCAATTCATCGTGGGACCGACGTCATCGACGTTCATGGCGACGCTCAGCCAGGCAGAACGCAGCGAGGTTGCGATCGCGTCTCCGTACTCCGGCATCGTCGAGTACGACGACCAGGCCAATCCCTACACCTTCCGCACTATTGGTCCGGACACTTTCGATGGCCTGGCGGTCGCGAAAAACCTCTGGGACAACGGCATCAAGACCCTGTCCATACTCTACGAAAACTCCGACTCAGCGCGAAGCACGTCGAGCTGGTTGGAGGATTATTACACGAAGCTCGGTGGCAAGGTGGTGGCGAAGGTCGCTTTCAACGGCGGACAGAGTTCCTATCTGCCGGAGGTGCGCAGCGCCTTTGAGCCTCAACCCGATATGGTGTTCCTCGCCGGCTCCGTGGAGCCCGCTGTGCCGATCGTGCGCGAGTGGGCGCGGTCGGGGTTACCTGGCAAATGGGCATTTATCGCAGAGTTGACCTTCCCCGTGCTACTCGACGAGGTCGGGGCCCAATACCTCGAAGGCGCGTACGGTCAGTCCGCGGTCGCGGCAGACTCGCCGTCCGTCGCGGGGATGCGCGATGTGCTGGTCGAGGAGTATGGCGTCGAGCAAGGTGCGGCCATCGCTCAGCAGCCCACGGCGGCCATGGCATACGACGCGATCGTTTCGGGACTCTTGGCGATGGCCGCCGGCGGCGAGGCCACCGGCACGGCGATTGCCGAGAACCTCCACAACGTGACTGATTCCGGCGGCACGCCGGTGTTCTCCCTGGATGAAGGCCTGGATCTCCTGGCCAAAGATGAAACGATCGACTATCACGGTGCCAGCGGTCCCGTCAATTTCAACTCGACGAACACTGCGGTGCCCGACTACGGGATTTATCAGGTAGTCGACGGGAAGTGGGAGGTAGTCAAGCGCTACACGGGCACCGAGATCAACGACTTAGCTGAGGAATTGCAGTGACCATGGAGATGGAGAACACTGTTTCAATGAGTTCGCGTGAGGGCGGCAGGGATGGAATACCGGTACTGCGCAGCGTCTCGGGATTCGAGGCCGTGGATCGCACCTTCGCCCAGATGTTGTGCGACCGCGCCGAGCGCGAACCGGACACGGTCGCATTCTGCAGCTGGGTTGAGGGCGCTGCACGCCCGACCAGCTGGAGCGAGTATCTAGAGGAAGTGCGGGCGACCGCACTGGGCCTCCATGATCTCGGGGTGGCGCCGGGCGACCGGGTGGCCATCATGTCTTCTACCCGCCGAGAGTGGGTTGTGGCGGCACTCGGGATCCTGAGTGTGGGTGGCGTCCCGGTCGGGGTATACCCCACAAGCTCGACCCCTGAGGTAGAGCACGCACTCGAGAGCAGCGGCGCGACCGCGATCTTCGCCGAGGGCACGTCCGATATCGCGAAAGTTGCTGCGGTCGCCCCCAAGTTGCCGCACTTACGTGCAACTGTCAGTTTCGATGCCGAACCGGCAGACCTGCCGGAAACGGTCAAAGCAGTACATTGGGAGTCCTTACTCGCCGTCGGAAGCGCTCGGGCTGTGGCTGAGCCGGAACTGTTCTCGCTTCTTGTCGAAGCGGGCGACATCGACCAGCTGGCCGCCCTGTTTTACACCTCAGGATCCACTGGAGCGCCGAAGGGCGTGAGACACACGCACCGCACACTCCAGTACTCGGTACTTGGTTTCGCAATGTCCTACCCCGAGATCGGCAGGTCCCGGCACGACCTCGTGGGATTCCTCGGACTTTCACATGTTGCGCCGGCTCTGATCGGAGTCTTCGCGCCGATAATGACCAGGCTCGTCGTCACCTACTGCACCATGGATCAACGGGTCGAAGCGCTCTGCGGGGTGCGGCCAACTGCTGTCCTGTGGCCGCCGAGGATGCACGAGAAGCTCGCCAGCGAAATACTGCAGGCGCTTGCCGAGTCCGGCAGAGCTTTCCGCTTCGGATACGCGATTGCGATGAAGGTCGCGCGCAGGGTCAGCGATTTACGCTGGCGTGGGCGACAGGTCCCAAGGTACCTCGAAGTCCCCTACGGCGTGTGCCTGAAATACGTGTTTCTGCCACTGCGGGCGAAAGTCGGCATGGATCGCATCGAGGTGAGCTGGACAGCCTCCGGAAGCATGGCCCCCGACGTGACCGCGCTCTGGCATATGTGGGGTCTCGATCTTCGCGAGCTTTTCGGTACAACGGAAACGTGTGGCTCCGTGATCGCCCAGTGGGATCGCGCCTTTCCAGCGCCGGGAACCATTGGAAAGGCCATGCCCGATCCCCGGTGGGTTGTCCGTGTGTCCCACGAAGGCGAGTTGCAGGTGCGCAGCCCATGTCTCTTCGACGGCTACTGGAACAATCCGGAGGCGACGGCCTCGGCGCTGGAGGAGGGGTGGTACCGCACAGGCGACCTTGTCGAGCAGAGCTCCGATGGCGAGGTGAAGATCATCGGGCGAATGAAGGATGTCCTCAAGACCAGTGGCGGCAAGAGCGTCAGCCCGCAGCCGATAGAGGTACGGCTCAAGGCGAGTCCGCTCATCGACGAGGCGATCGTCGTGGGCGAAGGCCGCAAGTACCTCACCGTACTGCTCAGCGTCAGCGACGAGGCGCAGGCAATGACTCGGGATGACCGCGATGCTGCTCTGACCCGATGGATCGACGAGGTCAATTCCGAACTCGCCCGCCCGTTGCAATTGAAGAAGTTCCGGGTTCTGCCGCGGGCGCTGTCAGCGGCAGCGGGAGAGCTGACGGCCAAAGCCACTATCCGACGCTCTAACATCCTCGCCTCCTTCACCGATCTCGTCGACGAGATGTACGACGCAGGCGAGCAGGACGAGATTGCCCGCCAGGCCCGATTTGCCAGGCCGGATCGCAAGTAGGTGCCACAATGAACGAACTTCGGATCGAATACATGACGAGTGCCGAAATCGGTGACGCAATCGCAGGTGGGGCGCACACCGCGATCCTGCCCCTCGGTGCAGTCGAACAGCACGGCCGGCATCTACCGCTGTCGATGGACGCTGACCACGCCGACGCTCTTGCAGTGCGGGTCGCGCACGACCTCGGAGGTGCGCTCGTCCTGCCGACCGTTCGTGTCGGGTACTCGCCGCATCACCTCGGATTCCCCGGCACACTGTCCCTCCGCGCATCGACTCTCGAGGCGATCTGCGAAGATTACAGCGCGCACCTGGCTGCGTCCGGTTTCGAGCGGATTGTCGTGTTCTCGGGCCACATCGGCAACTACCCGGTCATGCGCGACTTCGAGTTGCGTCTGGCGGACAAACTGGCACCACTGTCGGTCATCGTCTTCACCGACAGCGAAGCGATTCTGGACGCCTGGCGCCGGGCAGCCGAGGACGTGGCCGCCCTGGGCGGCAACGTCGGTGGGCATGCTGACGTCGCAGAAACCTCCGTGATGCTCGCACTTCATCCCGACAAGGTTCGCGTCGAACGCTTTGCCCGTGGATACTCGGGCATGGTTGACAAGGGACTCCTCGATCGCGCCTTCCGGGAGGGCATCCATTCGATATCCCCCAACGGAATTCTGGGAGACCCTGCAGGCGCGTCGCCATCCATCGGGACGGTATGCCTCGACGCCGTCACCTCCCTCATTGTCCAGCATGCGCGCGCCAGGGGTGCGTGACATGCACGACATGCGCGCGACTCCAATGCGATCCTCCGACGCCGATAAATCCAATTCACTTCTCAGCCAAGGCGGTACGCCATGATCACTTTCGATCCAGTAAAGACGGGTGACTCGCAACGGGATACAACCAAGCTTCGCCGACTGTACGGGCAATATCCGACTGGCGTCGCGGCAGTATGCGCGCTCCAGGAGGGACGACCGGTGGGAATCGTGGCTACCTCGTTCACACCTGTGTCCATGGACCCGGCGTTGGTATCGATCTGCGTGCAGCACACTTCGACGACGTGGCCGACGCTGTCGAAGGACGGCCATCTAGGTATTTCGGTCCTGGCATCGACGCACGAAGCGGCGAGTCGCCAGATCGCGGCCAAGAACGTCGACCGGTTCGCCGGGATCTCCTGGTTCGCAGGCGAATCCAATGCAGTATTCCTAGCCGACGCCGCAGCATGGCTCGATTGCAGGATCTCGACGTCGATCCCCGCAGGGGACCACGATGTTGTACTTCTGGAGGTCAACAGCACCGCGGTAAATGAGACAGCACAACCCCTTGTTTTTCATGACAGCCGTTTCCGCACACTCGTGATCGGCGAGGGATAGTGATGACCGACGTCTGTGACGTGAAAAAGAGAATCGAATCCGCGACAAACGCGTTGACCACCGGAAGGCCGGCACTGATCGTCAGCGGAGCGGACGATCAGGAGGTCGCCGATGTGCTGATTCCCGCCGCCCTAGCGAGCCCACGGTGGACCGCCTGGGCAGTTCGATACACCTCCGGGCTGTTGTGTGCGGCGATGCGTTCGACCCGGGCAGACGAGCTGGAACTGCCCGCGATGGTGAGGGGCAACGGCTCCAGCACGACAACTCCGGCCTTCTGTGTAGGGGTCGACGCCGTTGCCGGCGTCGGAACCGGTATCAGCGCGACAGACCGGTCGCGGACCGCTCGGGTGCTCGCCAGCCCGCAGACCCGCCCAGTGGATCTGACGCGGCCGGGACACGTCCTGCCGTTGAGAACGGCTTCACGTGGAGTGCTCGAGCGCCGAAACAGTGCGGAAGCGGCGGTCGACCTGTGCGAAATCGCGGGACTTTCGCCGGTAGCGCTGACGGCCACGTTGCTGGGTGACGATGGAACCCTCCTGCAGGGCACGGAACTCGCGGCTTTCGCCCAGGTACACGGCGTTCCAGTGGTGCAGGTCCAGGATGTGGTGCACTACCGCCTACACCACGGCGACGGCCACGTTGGGCGGGTTCGCCAGACGGCCACACGTATTGTGGACGTTCCTGACAGGTGCCTGCGCGTAGTCGACTTCTACGACGAATTGACCGGCGCCCACCACACGGCCTTCCTCGGTTCGACAACGCCTGCGGCAGCTTCGACAACGCCTGCGGCAGCTCCGACGGTGTACATCGTCTTCGAATGTTCGCACCGCGATCCACTCGCACCCGACTGCGGGTGCCGACGAGAGTTCGAAACCCGCCGTACCCGAATCGCCGCAGAAGGCGGGATCATCGTCTACTTGCGGTCGAACCCGCGGCCCGCCAACCAGTACACGGTCCAGGGACACGAACTCGCACAGGGATCCATCAGTTCCATCCTCACCCACCTTGGATTCACCACGGTCATCGTGTCCGGATGGCCGGGTGATCAGCACCCGACATCGGCCCGCGCGCTCGACCTGACGCCGACTGTCCGCAATCCGGCGTACAAGACCGCCGCCTCGCTCTGACTG
Organism: Rhodococcus sp. NPDC019647; assembly: GCF_044389235.1. NCBI lineage: Bacteria > Bacillati > Actinomycetota > Actinomycetes > Mycobacteriales > Nocardiaceae > Rhodococcus > Rhodococcus sp. NPDC019647. The sequence continues at coordinate 25,766 of NZ_JBIRXS010000032.1, forward strand.
CCCCCAACCGGGGCAGGGGGACCGAAACCGTGGGCGCGAACTTGACGCCGCTGAAACCCCACTTCCCCCCCTCGAGGTACCGACGTAGTCGGTACCGCCATCTCGCAACCCGACCCGCCCAGCGCTTCGGATGAAGCGCTGCCTCAACTGGAGGATCCGTGACCTGTCTCGACGTTCCTTTGACACCCATTCGCTTCCTCGAACGTGCAGTCGAGGTCATGCCCGACAAAATCGCAATCATCGACGGCGAGCGTCGATGGACCTACCGTGAATTCGGTGCCTCAGTACAGGCCCTCGCGAAAGCGCTCCGAGCTTCCGGTATCACGGATGGCGAACGCGTCGCATATCTGGCCACCAACTCCGCCGAGCTGCTCATCGCCCATTACGCCGTCCCGCTCGCGCGCGGAGTACTCGTTGCGATCAACACACGCTTGTCAGCGGCCGAGATCGAATACATCTGCGGGCATTCTGGTGTGCACCTGCTCTTCGGTGAGATTGATCTACTGAAGCCGCTGCTTCACGCCGGACTCGATTTCTCCACCATCGACGAGTGGATCGAACTACCTTCGGTGGGAGGTCTTTTCACCGGACCTAACGAACTTCGCAGCTATGACTCGCTGCTGACACGCGGCCAGGGCGATGATCTGCGCTGGGAGATTGATGACGAAAACCGTACGCTGGCAATCAACTACACATCCGGCACCACGGGCCGCCCTAAAGGAGTCATGTACTCCCATCGCGGCGCCTACCTCAACTCGCTCGGCGAAATCTTACATGCAGGCTTCGATAAGACCACCAAATATCTGTGGACTCTGCCGATGTTCCATTGCAACGGATGGTGCACGACCTGGGCGGTCACCGCGGCGCTCGGGACACACGTCTGCTACCGGGCGGTGCGCGCCGACAGCATGTGGTCGTTGATCGACGAGCACCGGATTACCCACCTCAACGGAGCACCGACAGTTCTGACCCTCCTGGCCAACGCTGAGCAGGCCCATCCCCTCACGACACCGTTAACCATCAGCAGTGGAGGCGCACCGCCCAGCCCCACCATCATCGCCGGGATTCGCGCTCTGGGCGCATCGATAGTGCACATCTACGGCCTCACTGAAACCTACGGACCCTACTCGGTCTGTGAACCCAAGCCCGAGTGGGACGAGGTGGATGTCGAGGACCACGCGAAACTCATGGCGCGCCAGGGTGTCGGCATGATCACTGCCGAGCGGCTGCGGGTTGTGCGTCCCGGACTTTCACCGGCGGGCGAGTTGACCGACGTGGCCGCAGACGGCACAGAGATGGGCGAGATCGTCATGCGCGGCAATACCGTGATGAAAGGCTATTACGACGACGAGGACGGGACGCGGAAGGCAACCGAGGGTGGCTGGTTCCACTCAGGTGACCTGGGCGTCATGCATCCCGACGGATACGTGCAACTTCTCGACCGGGCGAAGGACGTGGTGATCTCCGGGGGAGAGAATATTTCGACGATCGAGGTAGAGCAGGCGATTCTGTCGCATCCGGCGATACTCGAAGCCGCCGTCGTGGGGGTACCTGATGACAAGTGGGGCGAACGGCCGAAAGCGTTCGTGATGACTGGCAATGGAGCGCACATCGACGAGGCCGAGGTCATCGCACACGTGAAGTCGCGAATCGCGTCATACAAGGCACCCAGATCGGTCGAGTTCGTCGACGACCTTCCCAGAACGTCAACAGGAAAGATCCGCAAGAACGAACTGCGTGACGCGGAGTGGAGTTCACGGCACAACATGATCAGCGGCTGAGAACTGTCGACCTGTTGCACTGGCGGTGGCACCCGACGCCACTGGCGGCGTCGGACTCTCACCAGAGCCGCCTGCTGACATCACCGACCGCTCACGACCTGAGCCTGGCCGCAGTTCAGTCGGTCCCACGAATTCATAGGTAAGGACGCAATCTCATGCAGGGCACGAACACAGTCGATACCGGCATCAACACCGCTCCCTCCCCGACCCCTGAGGCGCTCGTGGAGATCGAGCAACGCGTGTTGTGGCTGTCGACCGCGATGATCCACCACGCCAACCGGGTTCGCCCCAACCCCACGGGGCTGAAGGTCGGTGGTCACCAGGCGTCGTGTGCGTCGATCGTGACCATTATGACCTCGCTCTGGTTCGAGCAGCTCCGTCCCGGTGACCGGGTGTCGGTCAAGCCGCATGCCTCTCCGGTGCTGCACGGCATCAACTACCTGCTCGGCGGGCTGGACGAGAAGTATCTGACGACATTGCGGGAGTTCGGTGGGCTGCAGTCGTACCCGAGCAGGTCGAAAGATCCTGATCCAGTGGACTACTCGACCGGGTCGGTCGGGATCGGGGCGACGGCGCCGATATGGGGTGCCATCGCCCGCCGCTTCGTCGACACCCATCTCGGCGGTGCCGGGACGGGCCGGCAGTATTCGCTAGTCGGGGACGCGGAGTTGGATGAGGGTGCGGTGTGGGAGGCGATCCTCGACACCTCCGTCGCCGAACTCGGGGAGATCGTGTGGATCGTCGACCTGAACCGGCAGTCCCTGGACCGGGTGGTGCCCAACATCGCCGCCGGCCGGCTCGAAGCGATGTTTGCTGCCGCCGGTTGGCAGGTGCTCACCGTGAAATTCGGGACCCTGCTCGAATCACTGTTCAGCCGACCCGGTGGGTCGGCGCTGCGCACCCGAATACTGGACATGCCCAATCCCGAGTACCAGCGGCTGCTGCGATGCACGGCCGAGCAGGTGCGGGACCGGCTGCCCGGCGGCGGCCCGAACGCGATGGAGATCGCCGCCCTGATCGCCGGTCTTGACGACGACACCGTCCTGCGCGCCATTCGCAATCTCGGTGGTCACGACCTGGACGCCCTGCGCGCGGCGTACGGGCAGATCGACGACACCCGCCCGACGGTGATCATCGCCTACACGATCAAGGGCCGCGGTCTGCCGACGCAGGGGCATCCGCAGAACCACTCCTCGCTCCTCACGGTGGAACAGTACGAAGAATTGGCCACGGAGTTGGGGATGGACCCGAACAATCCGTGGGCGCGGTTCGCCCCGGACAGCACCGCCGGCCGCGTCTGCGCCGCCTCCGCCGAATGGCTTCAGCGTGACCCCACCAAGCTCGCAACACCGCCTGCGGTGCCGGCCGACATCGGCCGCACCCCGTCCGGGATCTCGACGACACAGGCCGCATTGGGCCGGGCGCTGCTCGATCTGTCCCGGGAGGCACCGGAGGCGGCGAAGCGGGTGGTGACGGTCAGCCCCGACGTCTCCTCGACCACGAACCTGGCCGGGTGGCTGAACAAGGTGGGGGCGTGGTCACCGAACGAACGCCGCAATTGGTTCGACGACGACGCCGAGACGATAATGCACTGGCGGGAAAAGCCCACTGGACAGCACATGGAACTGGGGATCGCGGAAACCAACCTGGTCGGGTTGATGGGTGAGCTCGGCGCCACATGGAGTCGGTGGGGTCAGCCGCTGTTCCCGATCGGGGTGATGTACGACCCGTTCGTCGAGCGGGCGCTCGAGCCGTGGTCGTACGGGATCTACGCGGGCGGGCAGTCGATCCTGGTCGGCACCCCTTCTGGGGTGACCCTCGCCGCGGAGGGTGGCGCCCATCAGTCGATCAAGACCCCCTCGATCGGACTCGAACAACCCGGCTGCGTGAGTTACGAACCAGCCTTCGCGATCGACGTGGAGTGGACCCTGCTCGACAGCATCTCTCGCCTGGGCCGCCCCGACGGCTCCTCGTCGTATCTGCGACTCTCGACCCGCCCCGTCGATCAGACTCTCGCCGCCGTCCCCTCCGATCCGGCGGCCCGGGAACGCCGTCGCCGTCAGGTCGTCGCCGGCGCCTACACCCTCCGCCACACCGGCAGTCCGGCCGTCACCCTGGTCGGGATGGGCGCCGTCATCACCGAAACCCTCACCGCCGCAGACCGATTAGCCGATCAGGGCATCACCGCCGACGTCGTGTGCGTCACCAGTCCGGGACTGTTGTTCGAGGCGGTGCAGGCGCGCCGCGGACTCGCCGACGGCCCGTCGTGGATCCTGGACCAAGTGTTCCCCGCCGACCGGGCGGCACCGATGGTAACCGTCCTCGACGGCCACCCGCACACCCTCGCATTCCTGACCGGGATCAACAACGTCCCCGGCGCGGCGCTCGGCGTCAGCAAGTTCGGGCAGGTCGGCTCCCTCGACGACGTCTACCGCTACCACGGCATCGACACCGACAACATCGTCCGCGCCGCCCTCGACCTCACCGACTGACCCAGAGAGACATGACGAATGACCACGACACAGACAGGCACCACCGTGGTGTTGCCGTCGCTCGGTGAGAACGTCACCGAAGCCACGATCACCCGCTGGCTCAAGGCCCGAGGGGACCGAGTCGAGGCGGGAGAGCCGCTGCTCGAGGTGGCCACCGACAAAGTCGACACCGAGGTCCCCTCCCCTGCCGCCGGCACCCTCCTCGAAATTGTCGCCCCGGAAGACACTGTCGTCGAGGTCGGGGCGGCAATGGCCATCCTCGGCCCACAGTGCAGCGATCCCCAGGACACGCTGGCGCCCGCTGCCGCTCCAGAGGGCCCTGCACCCACATCCCTCTCGAACCCGGCTCCCCGTCCAGCTTCACCACCTTCCGCAGTAGACCGGGTGGAGAAGCTGCCCCGCATTCGGCGAACCATCGCAAAGCGCATGCTCGAATCCCTGCAGACATCAGCGCAATTGACCACGATCGTCGAAGTAGACGTCACCGGCATCGCACGTCTGCGTCTTCGGGAGAAAGATGCGTTTCTGCGCCGCACCGGGGTGAAGCTGTCTTTTCTGCCGTTCTTCGTCACCGCCGCCGTCGAAGCGCTCGCCGAGCATCCGGTGATCAATTCGTCCCTGAACGTCGACTGCACCGAGGTGACCTACCACGGGGCGGTGCACCTGGGCATGGCCGTCGACAGCGACAAGGGACTGATGGTTCCCGTCATCCGCGACGCAGGAGCATTGCGAATTCCTGAACTCGCGAATGCAATCGCCGTCGTCGCGGACAGCGTGCGGGACGGGACGATCCGGCCCGACGACCTCTCCGGCGGCACGTTCACCATCACCAACACCGGCAGCCGCGGAGCCCTGTTCGATACCCCGATCATCAACCAGCCGCAGTCGGCCATCCTCGGCATTGGAACCGTCGTCGAACGCGTCGTCCCCACGCGCGGCGAGGGCGGCGCACTCCAGATCAGCGTCCGGTCGATGGTGTACCTCTCACTGTCATACGACCATCGCATCGTCGACGGCGCCGACGCCGCCGGCTACCTCGCCGCCGTCCGTCACAGCCTCGAAGGCGGATTTCTCTCGTCGGACCTGCAGTGAATGGGCCAGCACACGTCCCAGGTTCTATGCCCGGACACAGCACCAGTGACGATCACCGACTCGTCGCATTCGCCCTACGGTGGGCACCGATAGTTGCCATCAACGACAATTTCCCCGACTTCGACGAGTACATCTTGCCGGAGTTCGGACTGCAGCCAACGATGTACTACCGGAGACTCCTCACACTCCTTCTGACGCCCCCGTGCCCACGCCTGGATCCATCGGACCGGCAACACATCATTGCACTCTGCCAGCACAAGTTGGACGCCTCACGACCGACAATCTGCAGTTGAGCGGAGCGAGCACCGAGCAACACTCTCACCGGAAACCACACGTCCATGTCCTCAGATTCCCTCACCGACCAGCTGAGCGCCTACCGCCGCCAGCGCCGCGCTCGAATGTCCGAGGAACTGCGTCGAGCGCGACACCGTCAGTTACCAGAAGAAAGCGTTGATCTCATACGTTTTGCACAGGCATGGGCACCCTACGGAAAGGTGCCCACGGAAGAGATTTTCGTCCGATACGGCATGACAGCGGCGCGATACCTCGAGGTTCTTGCCGATGCCCTCTCAAAGCCGGACTGCGACCCCCAGACCGCCACCACGCTCCGATCCACCTACTTCTCACATCGCACATAACGGTCCGATGGGATGGGACCAAGCGACGCCGAGCTAGCTGAGCTGCTGGCCGGACTGGTCGCAAAGCCGCGATGTCTCGACCGCTCAATGCGAGATGGAACCCGCCGTCGCCAAGATGTTCGCGCCCTCGAGCGAGGAAGTCGTCCTTGGTATGAAAGGTGGTATCTGTTGTCGCAGGGTTACATTCACCCTGCCGGGACCCCATGAACGAGCGTGGCCAAAACGCTCCCCGCTCCTACGCCAGCGGCTAAGTTACCGGTGGTTAACATCACCAGTCCTTATCAGTTTCCTACAAGTGGAGACCTACATGCCTCGTGTTCTACTCTCGCGTCTGTTCGCCGCCGTTGGCCTGGCCGCGGTGTCGTTGCTGATCGCACCCTTGGCGCCCGCTCACGCGACCGGGCACGATCCCATCCTCTTCGTGCATGGATGGCAGGGCAGCTCTTCGCAGTGGAACACCATGATCGCGGCATTCAAGGCAGACGGATGGACCGACGCCGAGCTCTACAACTGGTCGTACAACTCCAATCAATCCAATGTCACGACCGCCGCACAGGTGGAGGCGAAGGTCGACGACATTCTCCGCATCACCGGCGCCGCCAAGGTGGATGTCGTCACGCACTCGATGGGCGGATTATCCACCCGGTATTACGCCAAGAACCTCGACGGGGCCACCAAGATCGACGACTGGATCTCCCTTGCGGGCCCCAACCACGGCACCGACACCTCGAACGGCTGCTTTACCGCTTCCTGCACCGAAATGCGGATCGGCTCGGCGTATCTGACGAGTCTCAATTCCGGAGACGAGACGCCCGGTGCGCCCGCCTACGGAACGTGGTGGTCGCCCTGCGACACGGTGATCAACCCCGACTCCAGCGTGTCCCTCGCCGGTGCGACCAACACTCAGACAGGATGCCTCACCCACAACGGAATACTCGAGAACGCCACGATCTACGGTCAGGTCCGCGACTTCGTCCGGTAGCACCGCTGGTGTGGACCGGAATCGCGTACCGCGGTTTCGGTCCACAATTCCGGACTCCCCACTGCCCACTTTCCCGCTCACCATCAGGTGGGCCAAATCCAGCTGTCGGTAGTGGGTGGCACGCTGGTACGCCGGCGGACCTGGTGGCTCGTCGCCGCGGCCTTCGGTGGCGCTCTCATCGACCGCCGCGCGTACGAGAACCTGCTGAAATGGGTGTCGGCGCGCACGATGAGTCGGACGCGTGTGTGGCAGAACGTTTCTGGCGTGGCGCCGCGATCCCTTCCGTGTCTCAGTCCCGGCAGTCCGGCTCCCGATAAAGGAACCCGAACCGGGCCGCTCGACCGGCCGACGGCAACCGCGACGACGCGTTCCCGATTTGCAAGCTCTGCCAGAAGATTTCAGATCATGGATTCGAGCGAACCGGCGGCTTCGAGCGGGCGCGCTAGTCCTTAGGCAGTGACGAGGTGCCGGCAACTCATCCGCGGCGACACGGGCAGCTCGGTGAATATGGGTTCGGGCGATTCCGCCGTCAGCACCTCCAGGTAGAGGTGGCTGCCGTTGGCCACGACCCCCTGCGGTTGCAGGCCGATCAGCTTGGCCACCACGTAGGTGGCGCTCAGGCTGGTGACGTCGCGAATGATGCCGAGCCGCAGCAACGACCGTGTCTCGGCGATCGCCTCCTGCTCACCGGCTCGCAGGACGAGCCGCAGTCCGGGTGACAGAGCTTGCGCGGCCACGGATACGGCGATGTTGTCCAGGTCGTCGGAGCCGACGGCGGCCAGTGCCAGCGCGCGGCGCACGCCCAGTCGCTCGAGGAGTTCACGGTCGCCGCCGTGCCCGACGACGGTCGGAATGTTCATCGACCGCACGAGCCGCAGGTTCCTGGCGTGAGGGTCGCGTTCGACGCCCACCACCGCGACACCGAGAGCCTGGAGTTCCCGGCAGAGCCGGAGCCCGACCTGGCCCAGGCCCACGACGATGACGTGGCCGGAGCGGGGCAGGACGCGGCTGCCCACCAGGCCAACCAACCGGGGGCCGAGCAGGCGCTCGATGATCCCGGCGGTGAACATGGCCGTGAAGACGACGGTGAACAGCATCGCCACCGAGGAGAACACAGCGTAAGCGGGGCTGCCGTGGGTATCGGTTCCCGGGCCGACGGTGGTCACCACGCGCACCGCCTCGTTGAACGCGTCGAGCGGTGCCACGTGCTGACCGAGCATCAGCCACAGCCAGTCAGCGAACAGGACCGCGAGAAGTCCGGCGAGCCCACCGAGCAGAATGCGTGTGCCGATGTCGTGCGACCGCAACAGTCCGGTCGCACCGGTCGTCGCGGTGCGCCACCAGCTCCGCCGGGGCAGGTCGACGTGCGCGCCCTCTGGGTGGCCGTCGATCATGCGGACCGTCAGCATGTGCTCGCCCGCATGCCGGGCAGCGACGAGTTCGGATTCTAGGCAGGGTCCGGCGAGCGTGGGTGCGGCGAGGTCGGCCGGGGACGTCACCTCGCACTGCGGAAGCAGATGGGACAGCTGGTCCGCGACCGTGCGGTCGAAGATAGTCACCACCAACGGGATCGACGCCGAGATGTGCGCCGCGGCCAGCGCGTAACGCAGCGCGACGACATCGTCGCGCACCAGTACAGCCATACCGCAAGGCTCGTCCGCCATCGCCAGGCGAAGTTCGTCGTCGTCCGGGGCAACGAGATGGCGTACGTGAAAGTCCCTCTCGCGGAGGGAGGCACAGACCCGTCGGGCCACGGTGGTTTCGCCGATGACGAGATATGAGTCGTTCACGTGTGGTCCTTCCGGCTCGGGATCACGAGAGCGTACCCGAGAAAAACCACGGATCCCACACGAGAATTTCTACCGGCGAGTAGTCCGGAGCAAGCTCGGCGTTAGAGCAACAGGACCGCAGTACACGAAGTCCGGAACTACGCGCTCACGGAACCTGATGTTCACCGCACGTCGCCACCTCTGTTCTCGCCCCGTTCCACCGCCGGCCTTACGGCGGTAAGCGACAATTCGGACTAGGTCATAAGTAGTCCTGTTTAAGCCCTTGAGATTCTCACGGAGCGGTAGTGCATACACAGACCACTTTCCGAATACGTCGCTGCCGCGAACGGAATATGGAAATGGCTCTGCTCGAACCGATCGCGGTCACCAATGTCGAACAGCGGTTCTCGGGCACCCGCATCCCCAACCGACCCCCCATTACTTGCAGGTCCTCGCCGACTCCTGCCTGTGCGACCACTCCGCCCCTGTCGGCGCGGCCGTCGACCTGCATGAGGTGCTGATTACCGAACCCGCCCGACGAGCCCACTCATTGCTGGACCTGGTGAGCTGTGGGGTGTGCGGGCCGGCGAATCCGCAGCCCGCCGGCACAACTACACCCGCGGCGGCCGCTGCGACGGCACCATCACCCGCGCGCAGCTCCGTCCCAGGGGTGCAATGCGGCCACAATGGGCCGTACACCACACCGAGGAGAAGACGATGGCCAAGTACCTGCTCCTCAAGCACTACCGAGGCGCGCCCGCATCGGTCAACGACGTGCCGATGGATCAATGGACGCCAGAGGAGGTTTCGGTCCACGTGCAGTACATGAACGAGTTCGCCGCCCGGCTCGAAAGCACCGGCGAATACGTTGACAGTCAGGCACTGTCACCGGAAGGTACGTTCGTCCGGTACGACGGCGAGGGGCGTCCGCCGGTGACCGACGGTCCGTTCGCGGAGACCAAGGACCTGATTGCCGGCTGGATGGTGATCGACGTCGAGATCCACGAGCGGGCGCTCGAACTGGCCGGCGAGCTGTCCGCGACACCGGGCGCGGATGGGAAATCGATCCACGAATGGCTCGAGATGCGCCCGTTCCTGGCCGCCTCTCCGACTACGGAGTGCGGTTTTCACCGCGGGTGATGACCGTCCCCCGGATCATCCGAACACAGTGCCGAGGGACGATAGAACAAGGCGGTCTGTCTAGCGCGCGTGGGCAAGAGTCGGGACACTGCGGATGCACAGGTTGCGATCTTGCGACGTTAATTCGCGACGTAAATGCTGACGATCTCAGCTATACAAACCGGCTTGTCGGCATTCTCGAGTTCGATAGTGACGACCGTGACAACTTTGACGCCCGAGGGAACGGTTTCAACGTTTGCTATGTCAACCGCAGCCCGAATCCGTGAGCCGACGGGTGCGGGTGCTGGGAATCGCACCTTGTTCGACCCGTAGTTGATGCCCATTCGCATGCCGTCGACGGCGTAGACCTCCCATACCAGCATCGGGATCATCGAGGTCAGCAGATGTCCGTGGGCGATGGTGGCGCCGAACGGTCCGTCAGCAGCCCGTGAGGGGTCGACGTGGATCCACTGGTGGTCACCCGTTGCGTCAGCGAATGCGTCGATCTTCTCCTGGGTGAGGGTGTGCCATGACGAGTGGCCGATCCGGGTGTTCGCCACGGCGTGCAGTCCGTCGATCCCTTTGAGTGTCTTCATACCTGAGGGCCTCCAGCGACGTAGAGAACTTGCCCGGAGACGAATCCGGCTCCCTCGCTCGCAAGGAATGAGATCGCGTGTGCGATGTCGTCGGGGATCCCAACTCGGGCGACGGGGATGTCAGCGGCCGCCCTCTTCTTGAATTCGTCGAATTTCATTCCCATTCGCGCCGCTGTTGCGGCTGTCATCTCGGTCTCGATGAAACCGGGAGCAACGGCGTTTGCGGTAACGCCGAATCTGCCGAGTTCGAGGGCGAGGGTCTTGGTGAATCCTTGCAGCCCGGCCTTGGCTGCGGCGTAGTTTGCTTGACCGCGGTTTCCGAGCGCCGACACGCTCGAGAGGTTGATAATTCGTCCGAAACCACCCTGAGTCATGTGTCCCTGGACCTCTCTCGTCATCAGGAACGAGCCACGTAGGTGGACGTTCATGACGCTATCCCAGTCGGTGGCCGACATTTTGAACAGAAGATTGTCGCGGGTGATGCCGGCGTTGTTGACCAGAACGAGCGGTGCTCCGAGCTCCGTAGTGATCTTATCCACTGCTTTTTCGACGGCGGTTCCGTTGGAGACGTCTGCGCCGACGGCAAGTGCGGTGCCTCCGGTCTGGGTGATCGTGTCGACCACGTTCTGGGCGGCGGCCTCCTCCAGGTCGAGGACGGCGACAGCGTGGCCGTCTGCTGCGAGCCGCTGTGCGACGGCGGCGCCGATTCCCCCGGCGGCGCCGGTGACGATGGCGGTGCGGCGGCGTTCGGGATGAGGTGATGCGTTCACGAAATGGGGTTCCTTCCGGGGATTAGATCGGTGTGACTTCGGGTCAGGAGAGTGAGTCGAGGGTCAGGGCCATGCCCCGTCCTCCGCCTACGCACATGGTTCGGGGCCTAACCCCCGGGCGGGTTGTCCCGGGTTTGGCCTTCTGCGATGGCCCCACCGTTGACGTTGACGCTGAGAGGGTCTCGGTGCAGGCCTCGGATGTACACGTCCGGCATAGCCTTTCGCGCCAGGGAAGGCGACCTCTTCATGATCTCGGGGCTACAAGCCGGTGACCCCGGTGCTGACGATGCGCGTAAGTGGAGTGATTCCAACCATCTGGACGGTGAAACCATCGGGCAGAATGTCCTTCAATGAGCCCTTGATCGCTCTCCCGATCGGTAAACCGGCGGAGGCGCCGATGACAGCTTCAGGCAGGGGTTGTTCCTCGAATCGGTGATTGCTGTGGAAGAAGGAGCAGATGGTGGTTCTCATTTGCCGGCGCAGCCGGAGATCCCGCCGTCGAGCGGAATGATGCTGCCGGTGAGATAAGAGCCGGCACGGGAGGCCAGGAACCGGACCGTGCCGATCAGATCGTCGGTTTCTCCGTAGCGGCCGAGCGGGACGCGCCCGAGGAGCCCGGACTCGACCTCTGGATCCGCCGCGATGTGTCCGAGCATGTCCGTCAGGATCGGGCCAGGGGCAATCGCGTTGACGGTGATGCCGTCGGACGCCAATTGCTTGGCCAAGTGGCGGGTGAGCATGTGCAGCCCCGCTTTACTCGCGCTGTATGAGTAGTTCTCCCCGCTCGGCGTAGCCAAGGCATCCACGCTGCCGATGTTGATGACCCGAGCGGGCCGGTCGGGCCGTGCCGCATTGCGCAGAAGCGGAAGCGTTCCCGTGATGAGGTAGAACGGAGCGACAAGGTTGGTGTTGAGTACCTTCGTCCAACCGACGAGGGGAAATTCTTCAAACGGCGCACCCCAGGTAGCCCCGGCATTGTTCACCAGGATGTCGATGCTTGTCAGGTGCTCGCCGAGCCAGTCGACCAGACCGGCCACCCCGTCTACAGATGACAGGTCACCGGCGACGGGGGTGCAGCGTCCTGCCGTTCCCGCAGCGTCTGCCTCGGCATTGATAGTTTCGGCCGTCGCGCGACACTGTTCCTCCTTTCGGCTGGTGATGACAACGTGGGCACCGCCCAGCGCCAGGCCGCGGGCGATCATGGCTCCGATCCCTCGTGAGCCACCGGTTACGACGGCGGTCGTCCCGGCGACAGAGAAGAGGGAGTCGAATTCCGGTCGCACTTCGTACGTTGTGGCACTATTCATGCTATCTACGCTAGGAACGCATTGACGTTATCTCTTGGGGGGCAACGCACTCCGCTTGCACCGCGCGCAGCAAACCCATGAGCTGACCCGGCGGGCGGGCCCGGTCCTCACGCTCGAGCCGACCCACGGGTCTGCTGATTCAGTCGTCTTCGGATGCTGCAGAACGTGTGTCGGACGGGCGCTCACCGAAGGCCCGCCGGTACGCATTACTGAAGGTGCTGAGGTCGCCGAATCCTGAGGAGTATGCCACCTGAGTCACGCTCTGGTGGCTCCAGCCACGGTCCTGAAGACGCAACCGGGCCAACGCCAGACGCTCCTGTCTGATGAGGTCCGACGGTGTTGTCCCGATCCGCTGCAATTGGGCCTGCACGTGCCGGAGCGACCAGCCCAGGCGCGTCGCGACCACGGCGCCTGTGAGGTTCGGGTCGTGCGCATTTTCCCGGACAAAGCGCCGGATGGCGTTGACCAACTCGTCCTGAACGTCGACGGAGGGGCCGGCCGTGTCTGCGTTGTAGGCGAGTGCCACGAGATCGACGATTCGGTCGGCGATCGCGTCGAATTGACCGCCGGTGAGCTGGTGCCGCTCCCTGCGCAAACTACTGACCACGTCGGAAACGATGCGTCCCAGTCCCGATGTTGCATCGAGGACGGTGCCGGGGTGAGGCAATGTCGGCACCCGCGCCTCGATCCGGTCACGTGGAATCACGAATGCGACAGAGGAGAAGCCATCACCGTGGCGCAGAACGGTCGCGGTGTCCAGCGACGTGAGGGCCATGACCGCCGGTGTGATCGTGGCCTCACGACGATCCTGCTCGAGGATTACTTCACCCTGGACCGGTATGAGCAGTTCGTAGGCGCCGTGTGGATGTCGACGGATGTCGGATGCCGTGCGGGAGAGGACCTCCGCTTCGCCCCACCAGCGAATTAGCTGGTACGTGTCCGAATGTTGATGCTGAAGGGTTCCCTGGTAGTTGTCTGCGAGGGAGAAGGCCATCGGACAGTGGATCGAAGAGACTTGATCGCGCCACCAATCACCGCGCTCGCGCTGGTCGTGCTCGTTGCTACGCAACGTATCGACGGAATACAAGGCCACAACACCTACTCACACCGGTATGCAGAAACTGCGACTCGTGCCAGAGTCGACGCTAGCGCGCGCTGGCGCCCACGCCAACGGCTTGATCATCGCAGAGCCCGCTTGAGGAGCTTTCCTGTCGCGTTCATCGGTAAGGTCTCCCTGAACTCGACCAGGCGCGGGTACTTGTAAGCCGCCAACCGTTCCCGTGACCAGCCGATCAGGTCTTCTTCCTTCAACTCCGATCCGTGCTCGCGGATGACGAAGGCTTTCACTTCCTCACCGATTCGCTCGTCGGGGATTCCGACGACGGCCACGAGGCTGACCTCTGGGTGGCCGATGATCACTTCCTCGAGTTCGCGCGGATAGACGTTGAAGCCTCCCCGCACGATCAAGTCCTTGGCGCGATCGACGATGAAGTAGTAGCCGTCCTCGTCTCGCGTTGCGATATCGCCCGTGCGGAACCAGCCGTCTCGGATCACCTCCTGTGTCGCCTCGGATTGCCCCAGGTATCCCTTCATCACGTTGTATCCACGTATCGCGAGTTCTCCTGGCTCACCGGCGGGAGCCTCGTTCCACTGATCGTCGATGAGCTTGACCTCTACTCCCCAGATCGGTGTGCCGATCGACCCCGACCGGTTCGGTTGGTCGAGCGGGTTGAACGTGACGGTCGGACTGGTTTCGGAGAGTCCGTAGCCCTCCCGGATCCCGACACCGAAGACATCCCTGAACCGCTCCAGCACATCGACGGGCATGGCAGCTGCGCCCGAAAGCGCGATTCGCAGGAGACCGGCCAGATCGACGTCTATTCCGTCAGCGGCCTTGTTGAGCAGCGCCCAGTACATCGTCGGAACACCGGCGAAGACCGTTACCCGATGCTGTGTCATCAATGCCAGAGCCTGAGCTGCGTCGAATCGTGGCAGCAGGACCAGGGTGGCACCCATTGCGAAACCGGCGTTCAGCTGTACGGTCTGCGCGAACGAGTGAAAGAGCGGAAGAGTGACCAGATGCACGTCGTCGGCTCGGGCGTCGAGCAGTTGGTTATGCCCTATGGCGTTGAGGACCAAGTTGGCGTGGGTGAGCTCCGCGCCCTTCGGCTGGCCGGTCGTCCCGCTCGTGTACAGGACCACCGCCGTGTCGGTTGCCTCGGTCACCTGCAGGACGTCTTTCGCGGGGTGTTCGGCCAATACGTCCGCCAAGGTTGTTCCCACGCCTGGCTCATCGAGCAACGCGGAGCCAAGGGTGACCAGATACTCGCAGGATTCGACGTCCTGGAAACCGCGCCACGCCTCGTCGTCGGGCCCCGGCACGGTACAGAAGTATGCCGTCGCGCCCGAGTCACGGAGGTGGTAGGCAACCTCCTCCCGCTTGAGCATCGTGTTGAGTGGCACGACGGCCCCACCGGCCTTGAGGATGCCGAAGTAGACGATCGGAAACTCGACAACATTCGCAATCGTCAAGGCGACGCGGTCGCCTGGACGCAACCCGCGTGAGAGAAGAAAACGGGCCACACTGTTCGCAGCCGCATCGATCTCACCGAAGGTAAGGGCGCGGTCACCTTCGATGACAGCGGTTCTGCTGGGAGTGCGTCGAGCAGTGTCGGCAAGCATGGTGGCCAGGTTGAGCATGATCCTGCTTTCAGATAATGACGTTGTGAATGTGGAATGCCGACTCAGGACCAATCCCAGTCGTACTTCGCTCCCACCCGCTTCGCCAGCGGCTTGAACATGCGCTCTTCGTAGGTCGCCATCGTGTCGAGGCCGGGAATGGGGGCAAGGTTCAGGATCTCGGCCAGCCGCTCGACGTCGAGTTCAGGTTTCGGCACGCGCGCAGCAAGCGCGAACCTCTGAAGCTGGTTGGTGAAGCTCTCATTACACGGCGGCTTCCCAAAGTTCACCGGATGCTTCATCGCCTCATCGAGGGTGACAAATTCCACGCCACGCTCGAGGAAGGCCTCGAGGATCGGAGCGAGGGTGTCACGAGAGATCGGGGTGCCGTGTACGAGCCAGATGAGAGGGGCGTCGGCACCGAACAAGGTACGCGCGGTGTCCGCGTGCTTGTAGAGCATGTCAACCGCGGTCGACACATGCAGGTCGCGGACCTGCTTCTGCACGTCCTTGTCGCCAAGGGTCATCGCGCGAAAGTACGGCATGATGAACGCGAAATCACTGAACCAACTCGTGATCGGGGCAGTGCGGTAGCCGAGATCTGCGATGTACGTCTCGACTTCCCCTCGACGTCGTTCCGATCCTGATGACATGTCCATGGGGTACCGGAAGTACTTCGACGGTGCGGCGTCGATCAGATGACCGATGTACTTCTCGGCCGTCTCAAAATCGCATCGGAATGCCGCATCGGGCATCCAGCGCAGTGGAGCATGCTGGTGAGTGTGGTTGCCCAGGTGATGGCCCGCTTCGGCCCACGCCTCGAAGGCCTCGATTTGCTCTGGCTCGTTCTCGAGCCGGTAGGTATGAGAGAAGCCGTAGGTTCCCGCAAGTCCGTAGTCGTTCAGCGTTTTCGCCACAGACCGCGTGATGTCGGTGGGAGTGGTCTCGTCCGGCATGGGAACGCCCTCCCACAGGACGAAGTCATCGATCGTGACCGCAATCTCGAGAGGTCGGTCGGTGCGTGTGTCATTCATTGCGTTGACTCCGGATCTTCCAGGTGGGCTCCTCGGCACGCAGCCCACTTCTCACCGACCCTACGAAGTGACGGACGTCACGTCTTGGTTGTTTGCGCGCATCTGCTTTCATCAGGCGCACACGCATCCGGCATTGAAATGCGCGCTGTGCGTGCTCGTCGAATTCCGTGCGCATCGGGCCAAGTTTCGCCTTGTCATGACTTCTACCGTCGGTGGTGACGAAGGAGAAGCACACCGTGAATTCATCACAACAGATCGTCCTGGCGCAGCGCCCCCACGGGCACGTGAGCGTGGAGGACTTCCGTGTGGAGGACGTCGTCCTGCCCGAACTCGAGGCCGGCGACGTCGCACTCGAGACCCTCTTCATCTCGATCGATCCGGCCATCAGGGGCTGGCTCGACGACCGACCGAGTTATCTTCCGCCAGTCGCGATCGGAGAGCCAGTGCGCGCTTTCGGTCTGGCACGCGTGACCGCCTCACGCAACAGCAACTTCACCGAGGGCGACATTGTGCGTGGCTTCGTCGGCTGGCAACGGCGCCAGATCGTCAGCTCGCCCAGTACTGACTGGGACCGAATCACACCACGGGAGGACGTTCCCTTGGAGCACTACCTCGGAATCCTCGGGATGACGGGCCTGACCGCGTGGGCCGGAGTATGCGACATCCTGCGGCCGGAACCAGAGCATACCGTCTTGATCTCCGGCGCCTCTGGCGCAGTCGGAAGCGTGGCCGTCCAGCTCGCGAAGCAGGCGGGCGCACATGTTGTCGGCATCGCAGGAGGCGCCGAGAAGTGCTCGATGGTCGCCCGACTCGGCGCCGCCGCCGTCATCGATCGCAAGGCCCCTGACTGGAAGGACCAGCTCGAGGCGGCAACACCGGACGGCATCGACCGCCTCTTCGAAAACTCCGGAGGCCCGATGTTCGACGCATCGATCACCCGACTCAACAACCACGCACACATCGCGTTGTGTGGCCTGATCGACGGCTACAACTTGACCGAGCGACCCGCCGGACCAAGCAATTTCGGACAGCTTCTCACCAAGCGAATCCTCACACAAGGATTCATTGTGCTCGACTACATGGACCGAGCAGCAGTGGTTGAAGCCACGCTCGGCGAACTCATCAGTTCCGGACAGTTGGAGGCCGTGCAATCAGTATTGCCCGGATTCGAACAGCTGCCAGCCGCCTTCGTGGACTCGTTCTTCAACGGCCAACCAGGCAAGATCATCATCGATCTCACTGCGTAGCCAGCGTCTGAAGCCGGCCTCAGCCCGAGGTTCTATCCCGTCACCGCGCAACAAGGATCCGGCCTCCACACGCATCCATCACTGTCCGAGCACCCCCACCAACGGATCACTCCCCCAGCCGGATAGCACGCTTCCCTTTCGTGGTATACCCGCTAATTACCCGGGTGGTCGTCGAGGCGTACTGGGCTCAGTCCGCGGCTTCCCGACCTGGGCGCCCCGACTGCGCAACCAGATTGGATACGAAAAGTGGTTCCTCGCGCCGCGCCTGACCATCAGTCAATTCGGCCGTGACCGGAATCTGCTTGTGGCGCAGGACGTGCGGTCTCGTCGGGCGATACCACACGACCACAAGGCTGCCCTTCAGCGAACGCTTCGGCTCACTTCCGATGGATCCGAACCGTGCCAGTGATCGACAGCCGCTCCGGGTGGGGCGGGCGGTCAGGTGATGGCGCGGAAGGAACCGCCGTCGACGCCGTACACCGAGGAGGTGACGTACGAGGCGAGGTCGGAGGCGAGGAAGACAACCACGTTGGCCACTTCCTCGGGAGTTCCTATGCGTTGCAAAGGAAGTCCGCGATGTTTCATCTCGACGTCGATAGATTCGTCGCGGTGCACGCCGTGGACGGCGGCGAAGGTGTCGGCGAGGCCACCCTCCATCAGCCACATCGGCGAGAGGATGGGGCCGGGTGCGACCGCGTTGACTCGCACGATCGGGCCCTCGCTGATGGCCAGCGAGCTGGTGAACGACAGGATGGCAGCCTTGGACGCGGCGTAGTCCGGTCCGGCGGCGATCGGCTGACGCCCCAGGTCAGAGGCGTTGTTGACGATGACACCGCGTCCGGCGGCCCGCATGGTCGGCAGCACGTGGGTGGCGGCGCGGACCTGGCTGAGGAAGTTCAGTTCGAGGGTGGAGACCCAGTCGGTGTCGGTGAGGCTGTCGAAGGTTCCCAGGCTGCCGGCGCCGACGTTGTTGAACAACACATCCACCCGGCCGTCGTAAGGGGCGAGGACCTCGTCGAGACCTCCGGTCACCCCGGGCTCGGTGCTCAGATCGGCGACGGCGTAGTGCACCTCGGTGACCTGCTCGAGTTCCTTGGCGAGGATGTCGAGGCCGTGCCGGTCTCGGTCGAGCAGGGCGAGGCGGGCGTTTTCCGCGGCGAAAGCCCGTGCGGATGCGGCTCCGATTCCGGAGCCGGCGCCGGTGATGACGACGACCTTGTCCCCTAGTCCGGTTTCCATCGTGATTCCTCTCGGGCGTGGGTGTTAGTTGCGGGCGAGTTCGGAGTACCCCGCGGGCAGGCAGCCGTTGGGGGTGAAGTCGTCGAGGTTGTCCTTGGTGACCACCGGCAGCGGCATGTAAAGGACCGGCGGCACGTCTTTGCCGGCGAGGACGTCCATCATGGTGGTCAGGGCGTGGGTGGAGTCCCAGCACGGGGATTGGAACAGTGTCGTCGACATGGATCCGTTCTCGAGCAGGGTCCGGGCGACCGGGGCGTAGTTGTGGCCGAGGAGTTTGACTTGTCCGGCCATCCCTGCGGCGTCGAGGGCTTGGGCGGCGCCGGAGGCCATGATGTCGTCCGGGGTGACGAGGGCGTCGATCTGGTTGCCGAAGCGGCTGATCAGTGCGCTCGCTGCGGTCTGGGCCTGGTTCTTGTCGAAGTTGCCCGGCTGGGAGCCGAGGAGCTTCATGTCGGGGTGGTTGGCCATCTCGCGTTCGAGGCCGATCTGACGGTTGATCGCTGCCGCGTTGCCGGGGGTGCCGCCGATGTAGACGTAGGTTCCCTTGCCGCCGAGCAGCTTCGCGAGTCCCTTGCCCTGGAGTTCGCCGATACGTTGGTCGTTCGGTCCGGTGAACGCGTGGTACAGGCTGGTGTCGAGGCCCTCGGGGGGCTGGGAGTTGCTGATGTTGACCGGAATTCCGGCCCGCTGGGCCTGGATCAACATCGGCTGTTCGGCGCCGTAGAGCGCGGGCCAGATGACTATGCCGTCGACCTTCTTGGCGATCGCAATCTTCATCTGCGACGCCTGCACCGAAGCGTCGTAGTTCGAGTTCATCACGAATGCGTTGACGTGGTGTTCTTCGGCTGCCTTCCGCAGGGACGAAACGTAGTTGCGCCCGTACTCGTGGTTGCGGTCCATCGGCACGAGGAAGGCGATCGTGGGCCAGTCCTCGTTGTCGGTGGCCGCGCCGGGAGCGCCGCACGCGGTGCCGGCCAGCACGGTGGCCACGCAGAAGGCGATCGCGAGTGCGGCTCGCCGGAACAGAGAACTCTTGTGTGCCATCATCGTGCCTTTCCTGCTGCGACGGCTGTGCGGTCTGAGGATGCGCCCGTGAGGGGACCGAGCAGCGATGGGAGCCGCAGGGCGCGCACGCCCTCCTTGGTCAAGACGACGGCGGCGAACAGGATTGCGCCGATGGCGATGCCCTCGACGCTCGAGTCCAGCCCGCTCATCTGCAGGCCGATGCTGATGCCACCGAGCGCGATCGCCCCGATGACGGCGCCGATCACGCTGGCGCGGCCACCGGACAGGCTGGCGCCGCCGACGACTGCGGCCGCGATCGCTAGCAGCATCACCGTCGATCCCAGGGTGGGTGACGCGGCGACCAGGTTGAGGGTGTCGACGACACCGGCGAGGCCGGCGACGCAGCTGCAGATGGTGAAGGCGAGGATCTTGCGGGTGTCGATGGAGATACCGCCCGACGCCGCGGCTTCGGCGTTGCCGCCGATGATGTAGAGCTCGCGGCCGGTACGCATCTTGGTCATGAAGAACCACAGGGCGGCGGTCGCGGCGACGGCGATGACGATGTCCGGGGTGATCTGCCCGATCAGCGGGACGCTGAATTCCAGGGCCCGGGTGGAGTCCTGCAGTGGCACCGGGGCGCCGTCGGTGATCGCCAGGGCGAGACCCTGCAGGGTGATCAGCATGCCGAGGGTGGTGATGAAGGAGTTGATGCCGACCTTGACGACCAGGAGACCGTTGATCAGTCCCACCACCGCACCGGTGATCAGCGCGAGGGGAATCGAGACGGCGAGGTTGCCGGAGGCCTGCGCGGCGACGGCCGCGGTGACGGCCATGGTCGATCCGACGCTGAGGTCGATCTCGCCGAGGACGAGGACCGGGACCAGCGCGATCGCCACCAGCCAGACGTCGACGATGCGGGACAGGGCGATGCCGTAGGAGCCGAGTGCGGTCGGCTGGACTGCCAGCAGCACCACGACGACCAGGGCCAGCAGGATCACCGCCCGGAATGCGGTCCAGCTCTTGAACTGGGTCAGAAGAGTGTGGCCGTTCACTTGAGACCTCCACGTCGGCGCAGGATGGCGTCCGCCGCGAGGGTCGCGACGATGATGAAGCCCTGCACGAACTGTTGCCATTGGAACGGCAACCCGGCCAGGGACAGGACACTGAGCAGTACCTGGACGAACGCGACACCGAGGACGGTGCCCAGGATCGATCCGCGGCCGCCGAAGAGGCTGGTGCCACCGATGACGACGGCGGCGAGGGCGTTGAAGTCGTAGCCGGCGGACATCGTCGAGACTGCACTCGAGCTGTAGCCGGCCAGCGCCATTCCCGCCGCGGCCGCGCCGAGCGAGGAGACGGCGAAGGTGAGGGTGAGGGTGCGGGTGGTGTTCAGTCCGGCGATCCGGGCGGCACCGCGGTTGGTGCCGGTGGCCCGCAGCGAGTACCCGAAGCTGGTGGCGGAGAGCAGGTTGTGGGCGAGCACGGCCACGACGGCGAAAATCAGGAACACCACCGGAATGCCGGCGACGGAGGCGTTGCCGATCCACGACAGCAGCGTGGTGTTTCCGGAGTACTGGGCGCCGCCGGTGATGTAGTTGAGCACGCCCATGCCGGCGGTGGCGGTGGCCAGGGTGACGATGACTCCGTTGCCGCGCATCAGTCCGGCGCCGATGCCGTTGATGATCGCGAACACCAGGCACGCCAGGATCGCGGCCGGTGCGGCCACGGCAATGCCGTGCGGGCTCACCGCGATCACGACGATAGCGGCGAGGGCGATCTGCGGCACCACCGACAGGTCGATGATAAGGCCTGAGACGACCACGAACGTCATTGCCAGTGCGACGAATCCGAGAAAGGCGCTGTTACGCAGCAGCGTGCCGAGGTTCTGTGCGGACCAGAAACCGTCGAGTCCGACCGCGGCGAACAGCAGTAGTGCGATCAGCGCCCCGGTGACCACGATTGCGGTGGGGTTCTCATCGAATGTGCGCCGCAGGGGCGGCACGTAAGGTGCGACCCGCCCTGCCGGCGCGATCTGGGTGTCAGACATGTGCGGCTTCCTTGCGTTGGTGCGTGGTGTCGTGATGGGTGCCGAGCCGGACGATGGCCTGTTGGTCGGCCTCGGTGGCGGACAGTTCGCCGGTGATCGTGCCGTCGCGCAGGACCGCGATCCGGTCCGACAAGGAGAGCAGTTCCTCGAGGTCGGAGGAGACGACGATGACGGCGGTGCCCTTCGCGGTCAAAGAGCGGACCAGTTCGTGAATTTCGGCTTTGGCTCCGACGTCGACGCCGGCGGTGGGCTCGTCCAGGACGAACAGTCGTGGATTGGTGGGTAGCCACCGGCCGAAGGCGACCTTCTGCTGGTTGCCGCCGCTGAGCAGTTTTACGGTGGCGGAGGTGTTGGCGGGGCGCAGGTTGACCTCGCCGGCGAGGCCGGTGGCCATCTTTTTCAGTGCCTTGGTACGGATCTGTCCGAACCGGCTCAGCGCGGTCAGCGAGGGTAGCGCCAGGTTCTCGCGCACCGACCGGGCCAGCAGTACCCCTTCCGTACGGCGGTCTTCCGGGACGAAGGCGACGCCGGACCGAACTGCGGAGCGGTAGGAACTGATGGTGCGGCGGTGGCCGTCGTAGCTGAGGGTGACAGACCCGCGGGAGCGGGGTTCGAGGCCGAGGATGGCCCGGACCAGTTCGCTGCGACCTGAGCCCATCAGTCCGCCGAGACCGAGGACCTCGCCGACACGGACCTCGAGGCTGGTGCCGAACACCCCAGGCGCCCAGAGGTTGTCGACGGACAGGACCACCTCACCGAATGAGTCCGTCTTCTCTTCCCGCTCGTGTTGTTCCTGGTCGAGCAGTTTCTGCCCGACCATGCTCTCGACCAGCCGGTCGGTGGTGGTCTCGGCGAGGTCGAGGTGCTCGACCAGGCGGCCGTCGCGGAGGACGGTAGCGCGGCTGCACAGTTTGAAGATCTCCCGCAGCCGGTGCGAGATGTACACGATGGTCACACCCTGATCGCGCAGGGACTCGAGCAGTTCGAGCAGCTGGTCGGTCTCCTGGGGTGTCAGGGAGGCGGTGGGCTCGTCGAGGATGAGGATCTGCGGGTCCAGGCGCAATGCCTTGGCGATCTCGACGAACTGCTGGAGGGTCGCCGGCAGCTGACCGACGAGAGTGTCGGGGTCGATGTTCACGCCCAGCCGCGCGCACAGTGCGGCGGCGATCGAGCGCATAGCTTTGCGGTCGACGAGTCCGTGTTTGGTGGGAGTGGTTCCGACGCAGATGTTCTCGGCGACGGTCAGGTCCGGGCACAGGCTCAGTTCCTGATGGACCAGTGCGATGCCGGCGGCCTTGGACGCTACGGTCCCCCCGGACAGCAGTTGTCCGGAGACCAGCACCTGACCCTCGTTGGGGGTGTAGAGGCCGGCGAGCACCTTCATCAGTGTGGATTTGCCGGCGCCATTCGCGCCGACTATGGCGTGACAGGTACCGGAGTCGATGCGGATGCTCACGTCCTCGAGCGCGTGCACACCGCCGAAGTGCTTGCTGACCCCGGTGGCCTCGATGGCAGCGGGTGACGAAGCGGGGATCTGTGAGGTCACGGGGGCTCCTGATACAGGCTGGGAAATAACGCGGTACTGCAGGGCGCGGGGGTGATGGACGCCCCAAGCGACTTTTCATCACTACTTAAAGTGTGACGCCCACCATACCATCTAGTTCAGTGTGACTGTCAATATGAGGAAGTTATGGAGTCGCATCGGACAATGTTCATTGCAGCTGAATACAGACGCGGTGGTAACCGATCGGACGAAGCCGATCGGTTACCACCGCGGTGTCTGCGCCGAGGAGGCCGGAGACCTAGAAGAAGACCTGCTCGCCACCGGTGAGGTTGAGAGCGGAACCGGTGGTGAACGAAGCCTCGTCGGAGGCCAGCCAGGCGACCATCCGGCCCATATCGTCGAGAGTGCCGAAACGACCCGTGGGTATTTTGGCGTCGAGGTAGTCCTGCAGCTTCTGCTCGAGCGTAATTCCCTCGCTCTGAGCGATTTCCGCGAACGACTTCTCCATCATCTCGGTGTACATGCAGCCGGGACAGATGGCGTTGACGGTGATGTTGAAAGGCGCCAGTTCCAGCCCGAGGGCCTGCGTCATCAAGATGACGGCCGCCTTCGATGCGGAGTAGACGCCCTCGTTGGGGCGGGCGAGTTTGCCGAGTTGGGAGGCGGTGTTGATGATCCGCCCCGACTTCTGCTTCTTCATCACCCGGGCAGCCGCACGGGAACCGTTGAAGACGCCGCCGACGTTGACGTCCATGGTGCGGCGGAAGTCTTCGTCGGTGACCTCGGCGATTGCACCGTAGGTGTAGATGCCGGCGTTGTTGACCATGATGTCCAGACGCCCGTGCGTCTCGACAGTGGAACCGACCAACTCGTCCACCGACGCCGCACTGGACACGTCGACCTTGGCGGAGCTGCTCTTCGGGCTGCCGGCGGACTGCAGCGTGCTCGCGGTCTCCTCGGCGCTGTGCAGGTCGGCGCAGACGACCGTGGCGCCGCGTCGGGCGAGTTCGACGGCGATGCCCTCACCGAGTCCACGGCTGGCTCCGGTGACGATGGTGATCTTGTTCTCGAGGGTGGACATGGGGAATCCAATCTGGTGTTCGGGTGGGGTGAACTCCGCCGGCACACCGGTGCACGGGGGTCGTGTGAGGGGGATTTACGCGGTGGGCACCGGGGTGGGCTGGTAGGCGAGGAATCGCCAGCCCTCGTCGGTGTACTTCCACACTGCCAGGCACCGGTTTCGCAGCTTCTTCTCGCGTCCGCCGGCGGTGATGCTGGCGTTCATCTCACCGATGACGAGCGCGACATCGTCGACGATCCGGATGAACTCGATCGGGTGGTCGATGTCGTGATAGACGTAGTAGCCCGACCGCACCTTGTCGAGGTAGGAGTCGAGGCTGTCCGTGTCCCCGGAGGAGTGCGAGTAGGCCAGGTCGGGATGACTGAGCTCGGCGAACCGAGCCAGGTCCTGCTCGACGATCGCCCGGTACCGGGCGTTTTCGAGGTCACGGATGGTGGTGGTCGCATCGTGGGTAGCTGTCACGTCGGCTCCTGTGCTGTTCAGGGTGGGCGAGGGTAGGTGTCGTACCAGGTCATCGGCGGGTGGGCCGATCGCCGCGCAGAGCCTGGCCGAGGAGGTGGCGCAGCCCGTCCTCGGTGACCGGGGTCGGGTTCGAGTAGGGGTTGGACAGGACCTCGTCGATGACGGCAGGAAGTTGGCTTTCGCTCACCCCCAATTCTTCGAGCGAGTGCGGGATCTGCAGTTGCTGTTCGAGGTCCCACAGCGCGGTCGACGGGTCACCGTCGGTGCCCAGGGCCCGCTGCAAGGCGGCCCGCGCTGCCGGGGCGTGGGATTCGTTGTAGGCCAGCACGTAGGGCAACACGATCGCGTGCGTCTGGGCGTGCGGCAGGTCGAGGGATCCGCCGAGGACATGGCAGAGCTTGTGATGGAGCGACATCGTTGTCGCCCCCAGGCAGGCACCGCACAGCCAGGCGCCGTACAGGGCTTTCGACCGGCCGTCGAGATCGTTGCCGTCGGCGACCACCACCGAAAGCGATTCGGCGAAGGCGCGAACTCCCTCTTCGGCCATCAGCGAGATGATCGGCGAGGCGTCCGGGGCATAGAGTGCCTCGACGGCATGCGCGACCGCGTTCAGGCCGCTGGCGGCCGAGATCCCCGCCGGCAGCGTGGTAGTCAGCTGTGGGTCATAGATGACACTCTGCGGCAGCACCTTCGCGTCGCGCCCGGTCTGCTTGCGCCCGTCGCGGGTCAGACCCCAGATCGGGGTCATCTCCGATCCGGCGTAGGTGGTGGGGATCGCGATGATCGGTAGCCCGTGTTCGAGGGCGATCGCCTTGCCGAGGCCGATCGAGGAACCACCGCCGATCACCACGCAGCTGTCCGCGCCGAGCTCGCGGGCCCGGTCCCGGGCGCGGTCCGCGGTGTCGACCGGCACGTGCATGCGAGCCTGGTCGAAGATGCCGGCACCGCGGTCACCGAGATTATCCATGACGAGATCGGCCAGGTGCTTCTGCTCGGGAGTGCACAGGACCAGCGCCCGGCTCAGCCCGAGTCGGTCGAGTTCCTCCCCGATCTTGGTCACCGCGCCGACCTCGAAGCTCACCCGCATCGGCAGGGCCTCATAGTGGAAGGAGGTGGTGAAGGTCACAGTCCGGCCGCCTCTCGTACCTCGGATTCGAGCAGAGTCACATCGAAGTGGACCGTGCGGAAAGGATTGTCGAACCCGAGCTCGCGGGCGCGGTCCGGGTCGTCGACCACCGGGAACTCCCGGATCAGGCTTTCCTTGACCCCGAACACGACATCGGAGTCGATGTAAGGGGTGCCGTCGACGAACAGATGGGTGGTGACCGGTTCGTGGCCGGGTGCGGTGACGATGAAATGCACGTGCGCCGGCCGGTTGGGATGGCGCCCGGTGATGGCCAGCAGCTCCCCCACCGGTCCGTCGTCGGGGATGGGGTAGTACCGCGGAACAATCGAGCGGAACCAGAACTTGCCCTCGTCGTCGGTCCTGAACAACCCACGCAAGTTCAGCTCCGGCTGGATGCCGGGTTGCTGGACGTCGTAGAAGCCTTCGGCGTTCGCCTGCCAGACGTCGACACTCGCCCCGGCCAAGGGGGTGCCGTCCGCGCTGCGGACCTGTCCGGTCACCAGGCACGGCTCACCACCGTCGTCGAGGGCGATGGTGTCGCCGAGCTCGCGCGGCGGGGAGTCGACCATGTGGAACGGGCCCAGAACGGTCTGCTCGGTGGCGTGATCGAGGGCGCGGTGGTTGATCGTCTCGACCAGCATCGATACCCCGAGAACATCGGAGAGCAGGATAAATTCCTGACGCACGTCGTTGCAGGTGTGCCCGGTGCGGGTGAGGAACTCGATGCCCTTCTCCCACTCCTCCTCGGTGAGCTGGACGTCCTTGACGAAGTCGTGCAGGTGCTGGATCAGGGAGGTCACGATCTGCCGCAGCCGGGGATCGGTGTCGGCTCCGAGGCTGTCGATCACCACCTCGGCTGAGCGGCCTTCGGTGAACAGTCCACGATCGGTCATCGGTTCAACTCCTTTCACGGTGCGGTGTAGCCGCCGTCGACCGGCAGTTCGATGCCGGTGACGTAACTGGCCTCGTCGCTGGCGAGGAACAATGCGCCATAGGCGATTTCGCGAGGATTGGCGGCACGCTTCATCGGGGTGGCGGCGATCACCTCGGCGGTGATCGCCTCGTCCTGAGCGTCGATCATCGGGGTGCTGGCCAGACCCGGGTGCAGGGAGTTGACCCGGATGCCGTCGCCGACGTACGACAGGGCGGCATTCTTGCTCATCATCCGCACCGCGGCCTTACTGGCCTGGTAGGCCGAGACCCCGGCGGCGCCGACGATGCCCCAGATCGACGAGACGTTGACGATCGCGCCGGCGTGCTGGGCCTGCATGGTCGGCAAGACCGAGCGCATGCCGTAGAAGACCCCGGTCTGGTTGACCGCGATGATGTGGTGCCAGTCGTTGAGGTCGATCTTGTCGATCGCCTCGTAGGAGCCGACGAGGCCGGCGTTGTTGACCAGGATGTCGATCCGCCCGTGCGCGGCGATCACCGAGTCGACGAGTCCCTGCCAGCTGTCGAGCTGGGTGACGTCGAGGCGCTTGAAGGTGATGTTCGGGTGATCGAAGGGCTCCGGCTCCCGCAGGTCGCCGACCACCACCCTCGCGCCTTCCTCGGCGAACAGTTCCGCCGTGGCGCGGCCGATACCGCGGGCTCCGCCGGAGACGACAGCTACCTTCTGTTCCAACCGCGCCATTGTGTTGCCCTCTTCTTTCGTGTTCGGATCGGTATCCGGCCAGGTCAGCGCAGGTACTTCATCGTCGCTTCATAGGCGGCGGGAACGGCCTCGCTGATCGGGAGCTTGCGGTAGGCGGCGGACAAGATCTCCACGCCGTAGATTCCGTCGTAGCCGGTCTTACGGATGGCGTCGACGAAGCCTTGGACGTCGAGTTCGCCCTCGCCGGGAAGCCGGCGGCCGTTGAAGGTGTCGGCGATGAGGTCACCTTCGAACGTCAATGGCGCATCGTCGAGTTCGACGTCGAAGATGTACTGCGCCGGGATATCGGCGAGAGTGTCGAAGTCGACGCCGGCACGGGCGACGTGCCAAATGTCGATCAACAACCCGCCAGCGGGATGATCGGCCTTGGCGATGAACTCGAGTGCCTGCTGCGGTGTCTTGACGTTCACGAACGGCATCGGCTCGAACACCACCGTGGTACCCGCGTTTGAAGCGTCGGTGCAGAGCTTCACGAATTCGGCCGCCATGTGATCCGCATCGAATTCACCACCACTGAAGTCGCCGCCGACCTTGATGTGACGGGCGCCGAGAGCTTCGGCGGCCCGGAACATGTTTTCGCGAATCTCGTCCGCGGCTGTCCGGCGCTCGTCGGTGAGGAACCAGTTCTCCAGGAACTCGAGCTCGAGGTGAGCGATGCCGTTGTCGGCGAGCATGCTCTTGACAGTGGGAAACCCGTACTGCTGCTCGGCTTCGAGAAGATCCAGGTACCCAATGCCCACGCCGGTGAATCCGGCCTTCGCGGCAACTTCGATGCGCTCCTGGAAGCTGTGCGGACTGCGATCGTTCTCCGCATTGCCGGCATCGGCGTCACCAGCGGTCGTCCACGTTCCAGCGATCAATTCGACCTTGCTCACTACCAGATCTTCCTTCCAGAGGGGTTGGGTGGATTGCATCCTGCGGTGTAGCGCAGGATCGCGACGATGCCAGACCGACCAACCAGACATTTCATCCTGGCTTAATTTTGTGATTCCAATCATGCAAGCCGTGTAGTGTGAATGTCAACAACAGGCGATGAACTGCGGTGTGGCACCACTGCCGGAGTTAAGCCAGAGTGGATATCGAGCGTCAGACACACAGAACGGGGCACAGTGGTGGAAGAGGAAATCGGCGTGGCCTTGAAGCGGGCCCGCCTGGACAAGAAACTGTCACTTCGCCAGGTCGCAGATCAGCTCGGCATCTCCACCAGCCTGCTGTCCCAGGTCGAGAACGGAAAAACCCAGCCGTCGGTGAAAACACTCTTCGGTCTCGCGACCGTGCTCGAGGTCTCCCTCGACCAGATCGTGTCCGGTCGCAGCGGTCTCGACATCGAGCTCCCGCAGAACCGCGACGCCGCGGCGGGTATCCAGCGCGCCGCAGACAATCCGGTCCTCGAAATGGAAAACGGGGTCACCTGGCAGCGGCTGGCAACCGGCGGGCGCACTGAGATCGAACCGCTCTATGTCACCTATGAAGTCGGCGCTTCCAGCTCGGTCGACGGCAAACAGATGCGCCACGACGGAGCCGAGTTCGCGTACATCCTCGAAGGCACGCTGCGGCTCCGGCTCGACTTTGACGAACATGACCTGGGCCCCGGCGACTCGTTCTGCTTCGACTCGAGCCGGCCACACCTGTTCTACAACCCAGACACGGTACCCGCACGCGGCGTCTGGTTCGTCTTCGACACCGCGAGCCACACCGCCGACGTCAAATCGTTGCTAGACGCGATGCGAACCGCCAACGGAAGCGGCCAGAGCCGCACCCATCTGCCCACGTTCAGGTAAACCCGCTAGCCTGTCCCCACGTTTCGGCGATCACCTCCGCCTGATCCTGCCTGCGGGTGAGTACCCACTACCCGTGCCGAGGCCACCGCGAACCAGCGCGTCCACCGGCGCGGACTCGGGAGCAGCTGGTTGACCCCTGCCGCGTATGCCGACTCTCTGCAATCACTGTGAACGTGGGCTTCTGGTCAGCCCTCGCCAGTGTGTAACGATCGAACCGGAGATGGTGATATCCACTCGAATGGATTCACGGAGATGCGAGTGGCTGTGGGACAGCCTTCCTCGCCGAAATGGGGGGCGATGTTGAAATCTGTTAGTCGGATTGTGTTTGCGTCTGCCGCGGTCTCTGTAGCCGCTGTGGTCGGTTGCGGGTCGGCCTCCGCCGCTCCGGTCCCGGTGCAAGCCGGTGATACATGGGCTATGGCCGAGGACGTCAGTCAATGCGGTGTTGCCCGGATCCCGATGACGGTGGGTCTGTCGAGCGGGTGGCCAGGTGCGGAGGCATACATTCTGCTGTCACCGGAGTTCTATGTGCCCGCGGAGCTGCGAGGAGCACCGCACGAACTGACCTCGTGCCTTATCCCGGTGACCGTGCATTGGGAGAACCTTGATACGGGCGCTGCGGGCAGTCGCACGGTCTATCCGATGGACAGCCGCCCGGATCGATATCAAACCTCGGGTAACGCGGCCTATGTCGCGTCGGGCCTCGGGCGCGTCCGGTTCTGGTTGAGTACCGCTACTGCTCACGTGTCCGCGCCTGCAATCGAAGCTGTCATCTCGCTCTGAGATCTGTTCGCAGCCCGCCTGTTTGATGTGAGCCGATGATATAGTCTCGAGAGAGAATCGAGGTCCTCACGTCGCTCACCAGCGGCCAGGATGTTCTCATTCGGGCACCATTCGAGTGGTGCGCCCGAACGGGTCCGCAATGCCGAGGGATCCCTGAGCGGCACGGTCCTCAACTCGGCGTCGTTGGGTGGGTCAACTTCCGGCTGGCCGGTGGAGCCGGAAAACTCCGCTAGCGGAAGCCCGACCGGCGTGTTCCGGAAGCGGTCCCCAATCGGAAGCTTGACTGCTGTTGTCCCGCAAAGGTGGTCCGGTGGACCAAACCAATGCGGACAACACACCGCATGTCGAGCGGGACCGTCTGGGGTACTGCGTGGAGCTTCTTCAGGGATCCCGATGCCGAGGAATCCCGGGCCCCGTGGTCGTCGTCGTAGTTCTCGCGGCGGAAATCGCACTCCTACCTCGTTGGTTCAGATACCGAGTCCTATCGGGGTGTGCTGGCCGCCCGGCAGCGCACCGAGCGCGCCGACGGCGTGCACGATGCGTGCGGCGGTACCCGGATAGGGATCGGGTGCCGGGGTGATGCTCAGGGTGCACTCGGAGTCGTCGCCCCCGATCGCGGTGACCGTCAAGGAGCGCTCGTAACCTTCGAAAGACCCCTTGGGCAGTCCTTTCCAGGCGATGCGGATGCGTTCACGACCGTCGTGGACCACTACCGCGGCCTCGTCGAAACCCACCCTGGTGCCCGGGCTGATCTGGATGCCCGCCACCTCGGTGGCGGCGTCCGCCGTGACGAATCCGCCGTACACCTTCGACTCGTACCCGGTGAGGCCGAGGACATCGGCGATCATCTCCGCGGATTCTTGCAGCACCCCGCCCACAGGACCGGGTTGACCGTCTGCGAGTGTGCCGAGACCCATCTCGTCGGCGAGGACGCCTCGGCCCCACGCGGTGATGTCGGAGCGGGATTCGCCGACGATCGAGACCGGCGCGGGCAGCGCGCTGCTCAGCAGTGCAGGCAGCACGTCGAGCCAGAATCCGGGCAGCATGCCGGTGCCGACGATGCGCGCACCGGTTTCCTCGGCGCGCTTCTGCAACCGCGAGTACATCTCGGGATCGAGCTTGACCCGGGGATGGACGAAGCAGGCGTGTACGAGGTCGACACCGGCGTCGGCGCACAGTTCCATCGCCCGGTGCAGCACTTCACCTTTCAGGCCGGCGTAGGTCAGGACGTCGAAGTCGCCGGAGCGGATCGCGCCCTCGAGGTCGGTGGTCGCCGTGATCCCGGCGGCTCGACCCCCGGTGAGTGTGCCGATGTCCTGGCCGGCATGCTCGTCGAAGAAGACGATGGCAGTGGTCAGCGTGTGCGGGCTCGCCTCGATGGCGCCGACGAGCTGGGCGGCGGCGCGTCCGGTTCCGTAAAGTCCGACCCGGCGTGACTGCGTCGAATTCATTGCCGCTCCTCAGTCGTTGGCGTAGGCGATGACGCGGACTTCACACAGCAGCTCCGGGCGGGCGAGGTGTGTGACCCCGACGCCGGTCCAGCACGGGTACGGTTCCTTGATGTATTCGTCCTTGACCCGGCCGAAAATTTCACCGTCTCGGGCCATATCGGTGTGATAGGTGAGCAGTTCGAGGATGTTGTCCATCGAGGACCCGGCCGCTTCGAGGGCCTGCTTGACGCCGTCGAACGCGAACCGGGCCTGGGCCTCGATGCCGTCGGCGGGCGCCGAGGTGGCCGGGTCGATGCCGACCTGACCGGACACCCAGATCAGGTCACCGACGCGGGTGGCCGTCGAGAAGTGCAGGTCATTGTGGTAACGCTCGGCACGCGGTCCGGGATTGAAGTTCTGACGCTTCGACATCGGGAAAGGATCTCCTGTTCTGGGATGGATTAGACGAGCTGCTGGAAGACCGGCGAGCGGAACGGGTCGCCTGCGTTCAGCTTTGCCATCTCGTCGGTGAACAGCACGCCGTTGCGCGCGTAGCGCGGGTTCGACTGCGGCAGTTCGCGGAACGTTGCATCGTCACCGAAGAATCGCAGCACCAGGGTGTGGCGATCGGGGCAATCGGCATCGACCGCAGCGCCGCCGTGCAGCGAGCGGGGGTGCAGGAACACCACGTCGCCGGGGTTGACTTCGAACGAGACGAGATCCCAGGAGTTCGGGTCCTTTTCCAGGTCCTTGTCTATCCACGGCAGCCGCGGCAGCGATCCGTCGCCGTACAGCGGTTCGGTGGGGTCGTCGGCGTTGGCGAAGCTGGCACCGTCGTACTCGATGCCCTTCCAGCTGCCACGCACGATTTCCAGCGAGTTCTTCTTGGGGACATGCTGGAACGAGATCCAGGCGTTGCCCCAGTCCGGGCCCGCCCACGGCAGGTTCGAGGTGTCCTGGTGAAATGGGCCGCGGCCGCTCGCGCCGTTCTCCTTCACGAACACCTCTTCGGCGTAGTACCAGACGTGCTCGGAGTCCCACAGCTCGGCGAAGAACTCGCCGAACGGAAGCCGGGTCACCAGTTCGTCGAGCCGTTCCTTCGCGGCCGGGTTGGCGTTGTCGATGTGGGTTTGCAGGCTCGTGCCGTCGAGGCGACGGAAGACGAACGGGCCCGGGTTGGCCACATTCCACTTGAAGACCTCGTACAGCTCCGCGAGCTGTTCCGGGTTGAGGAAGTTGCGGACAACGGTGGCGCCGTCTTCCCAGAAGGCCTTCTTGACGGATCCGTCGATCATGGGAGTCTCCTAATTCCTAGGGGGTGACGCAGACCACGCTAACGGGTAGACGACATTTGCACAACATCTGTTTTGTAAATGGATTGCCACCAAACACACTGCAGCCCAGGGCTCCAAGGCCGACATCACGCACGATCTACGCAGCCGAATCTGAACGGCGATTGGCCGGGACCGAAGCGACGGCTCACAGCTGGCATCGGCTCCGGTGCCCGCGAGTTCGACCTGGCCCGAATCCGACACCCACACGTTTACGGTGTTACGGCGCCGAGCCGAGCCAGGGGCTGAGGGACGCCGATTGCTCGGCGAGTGCTGCCTTCTCCGCACCGGTCAGTGGGCGGCCGACCGCCTGGTCCTGATCCCAGGCGACGATCACGCTGACAGCTTCGACCACCACCGTGCCCGAATCGGTCGTCAGTCGCTCCTGCAGTCTGATGCTCGACGAGCCGATGTGCTCCACCGCGAACGAGCCGAAGAGCACCCGTTCGCCGAGTGAGGCGGGGGCCCGGAAGTCCAGCTCGAGCCGGGCGACGACATACCCCCACCCCGGAACCAGGGAGCCGACGACGCTGTCGAGCCAGCGGCCCCGACCATCGTCGAGGATTGCCACCAGGGCCACGTGCGAGACGTGCCGATACGCATCGACGTCGTTCCAACGCAACGGGATTCCGATGACCTGCGATGTGCCCATCCACCTCACCTGCTCACTTCTCAGGGCCCGCCCGCCCACAGGCTCGTGACGAGCCGACTCCGCGGCCGGCAACTCGGGGTTTACATAACCACTGTTGCGTTAATCATGGCGAGTCGATAATGTGGCGTGCGTCACCCGAACAGGGGGCCGGAGCCCCGGCGAGGGAGACCGTTCCGCTCGCAGGCGTCCCCCACGTATCGACGCCTCCATCCCCATCACACCGCGACGGTGTGATCGACATCAGTGAGCACACCTTGACACAGCAGCCCAGCACTACCGACCGTGTCAGCCCACCCCTGCACGGACCCGACATCGTCGCCCGACTGGACCGGCTCCCGGTACTGAAACCACACCTCCTGTGGATTGCCCTCATCGCGATCAATTTGATGATCGAGTACTACGACAACGGGCTTTTCATCTACATCGCACCGGCACTGCAATCCGACGCGAATCTCACCACCGGCCAGATCGGCACCATCGGCAGCGCCTTCTTCGTCGGCATGCTCGTCGGCGCGCTCATCGGCGGGCGAC
The DNA here is from genome assembly GCF_044389235.1 of Rhodococcus sp. NPDC019647. NCBI lineage: Bacteria > Bacillati > Actinomycetota > Actinomycetes > Mycobacteriales > Nocardiaceae > Rhodococcus > Rhodococcus sp. NPDC019647. The sequence continues at coordinate 59,898 of NZ_JBIRXS010000032.1, forward strand.
TGGCCGACCGGTTCGGTCGCCGCCCGGTGTTGGTGTGGGCGACAGTGGTCTACTCCCTCGCCTCACTGATGTCGGCGGCAATACCCGAATACTCCTGGCTCCTGGTCTCCCGGATCATCACCGGCATAGGTGTGCAGGCGGCGACCTCGGTCTTGCTCGTGTACATCGCCGAGATGTTCCCGTCGAAATCGCGGGGACGCTTCGTCGCGATCGCCACGATCGCCTTCACCCTCACCGCGCCCATCCTCGGCGCCCTGTCGCTGTACATGCTGCCCAACAGCGCGCCAGGAACGTGGCGCTACCTGTTCCTATTCGGCGCAATCGGCTTGCTGATCGCCCCCGCCATCCGCCTGTTGCTCCCGGAATCGGTGCGCTGGCAGGTCGGCCAAGGAAATCTCGACGCCGCCGACAAGCAGGTCGCCGGCCTGGAAGGCATTGCCCGGCACGCGGGTAAACCGCTGCCGGAGCCCATCGTACGCATCGAAACCGGCACCCAATACACCTTGCGCGAACTGATGCGAAACAAGAAAATGCTTCGGCTGGTCGCCGTCGTCGGCTTCGGCTGGTTCGGCGCCACGCTCGGGCTCTACATGTATCAGAACTGGTCGGTCTATGTGCTGGTCGACTCGCTGCAATACTCCGAGACCGACGCCTACACACTCCAGTTCGTCTGGTCACTCGTGTATGCGCTCACTCCACTAGTCACCGTGTTGCTGATCGACCGGATGGAGCGTAAAACGCTGATTCTCTGGTCGTCGGCGGCTTCGGCGTTCCCGATCCTGGCGCTCGGCCTCGCTACCAGCGATGTCGTGGTCGCCATCGCGGGCGGTGCCGCGGGCATTCTCACCGGTGTCGTGTTCTCCGTCTATTACGCCTACATTCCCGAAACAATGCCCACCGAGGCCCGAGGTCTGGGAACCGGCGTCATTTTCGGTCTCGGCCGACTGGGTGGCGTTCTCTCAGGCGTGCTCGGCGCCGCCATCTACAGTGCAGACGAATGGGGTCTCGACCGGTCGGGCCTGATGATCAGCGCAGCCGCGGTGTATATCGTGTCCGCGATCATAGTGTTCGGGTTCGGCCCGAAGACGGCCAACAAATCGTTGGAAGAAGTCTCGGCGCGCGAGTTGTGACCTGCCGACTGACCACAGTCGCGTACACGCGGGCCGCCCGGTCTGGAAAGGCCCGGCGGCCCGTTGTCGCCAGGAACCGAAACCGCGGTGGAACGCTGTTCGGCACCGTGCAGATGCCCGTGGGTCGATCCGGGGCGGCGGCGATGTGATGATGGGGACCATGCTGACGCAGACGAACGACCCGGGTGGTGCCGATCACACGGCACGACCGATGCGAGGACCCGGGCGCCCGGTAGGCGATCACGAGGAGAAGAGGGCGGAGCTGCTCAGAGCGGCAACCAGCGTCATCGCCGAACAGGGGTTCGCGAGAGCGTCGCTTCGAAAAGTCGCCGAACGCGCTGGATATACGACGGGGGCGGTGACCTACTATTTCGCCAATAAGAGCGACCTCGTCCACGCGCTCGCGGAAAGCCGCTTCGACCGGTACGACACACTGCTCGATGCCGTCGCACCGGAGGCAGATATCCGTGGACTGCTGCAGCAATGGCTGGAAATGTCGGTCGGGGAGCCGGAATTCTCCCATGTGATGTCGCAACTGCTAGCCAATACGCAATTCGACGCGAAATTGCGGGAGACCATCGCTCGGCGATACGCGAGTTATCGTGCGCGCTTCGCCGACGTTGTCCGGGAAGGCCAGCGGCGCGGCACGATCCGCGATGACGTATCCGCGGTGATTCTCGTCGATCAAATCGGGGCGATGGGTGACGGATTGGCGATCATCGCCCCCCTCGAGCCCCACAACTTCGGGGCCGACAAGATCGAGCAGATACTCGACGGGGTGATCCGGCTCATTTCTCCGCCGTAGCGGCGGTGAGCCGGAGCGAATTCAGCCTCGGCGCAGTTCGTGCTCGAGAACCTTGCCGGTGGCGCCCTTCGGGAGAGAAGCGCTCTTTCCTGCACCAATGTGCAGGTTCAGACATTCTTGCCGACACGAGTTCGAGAAACTGCCACGGCCGCTGACACGAAGTCGAGACGACTGACATCGAACTTGGGCGACGCTCTCGGACCACCTAGCGGACGGACGGCTGCCGCTCCTCGCTGTCGTCGGGGTCGCTGCCATCGGGTCCGCTGATGGCATCACGCACCGGACCGGGTATCGCGAGGCGCGGCCCGATCACCGCGAGCGCCTCCGGCGTCGTCATTGTCCAGTGCGTCGCGTCGATGGGGTGCTCGTGAATGTCGCCGCCGACGTGAGGCTTCCAGCACGTCACCGGATCGACGTGGAATCCGTCGTCCAGGGCGGCAGTGAAGAATACGAGGTCGCCGTCGAACATCCGCGGCTGGTGCCGATCGATCAGCTCCGGCGCCCGCTGCGCGTTTGCGTAGATACGGGCGAGTTGCGGCGCGGTGAGACTCGCCAGCGGTCCCCCGATCGCCCCGAGGAGCGCTGCGGCTCGCTCTGCGTCGAATATGCCGTCCGGCGCGAGCTCGTCGAATCCGCCCGTCGTGGGCAGTTCGAGACCGAAGCCGCCCAGGAGGTCCGCCACGGTAGCGGGGTTCTCGGCGCTCGCACTGCGATCGAGCCCGACGTAACTGTCGAGCATCCCGAGGAGTCGGACGTTCTCGCCGGCCGCCTGCAGCTGTACGGCCATTTCCTGGGCGATCACGCCACCGAGGGACCATCCGAGCAGGTGATAGGGGCCGTGTGGCTGAATCGAGCGGATCTCGCGCACATACCGCGCGGCGAACTCGGTGATCGACGCGAGCGGCGCCTCGTCCTCGGTGAGTGCCGGGGACTGCAGCCCGTAGATCGGCCGATCCTGGGTCAGGTGCCCACTCAACCCGGCGTAACTCCACGCGAGCCCGATGAAGGGGTGGACGCAGAACAGCGGTTCCGCCGCTCCGCGGGTGCGGATCGGCAGGAGGACGTCGAGGGACGCACCGGTGTCGAGGACGCCGTCCGCCGTCGGCTTCGCGATCCGCTCCCCCAGCGACTGCGGCGTGGGGTCGCTGAACATCCACTGGAGCGGGAAGTCGCTTGCCAGTGCATCGGCGAGTGCGGAGGCGACACGGGTCGCGATCAGCGAGTTGCCGCCCAGATCGAAGAAGTTGTCCGTGCGGCCCACCCGTTCCAGGCCGAGCACTTCCTCGAAGACGCGGGCAACCATTTCCTCGGCCGCGGTGCGAGGTGCCGCGTATTCGACGGCAGCCGAGGACAGCTCCGGTACGGGCAGCGCGGCGCGGTCGAGTTTGCCGTTCGCCGACAGCGGGAGGGCGCCGAGCTCGACGACGTGCGCCGGGATCATGTACGACGGGAGCCGCGTGGACAGGTGGGCGCGCACGTCGGGTGAACTCGGTGAGTGCCCTCGCACCAGGTACGCGATCAGTGCCTCGTCCCCGCGGGAGTCGCGGTGCACGACCACCACCGCCTGGCTGACGTCCGGATGCGCTTCGAGGGCTGTTTCGATTTCGCCGAGTTCGATGCGCTGGCCACGCAGCTTCACCTGGAAGTCGCTGCGGCCCAGATACTCCAACGCTCCATCGCCCCGACGTCGCACGAGGTCACCGGTCCGGTACATGCGTGCCCCCGGCGTGTAGGGGTTGGCGACGAAGCGGTCCGCCGACAGGTCCGGCCGCCGGAGATAGCCGCGCGCCAGCTGGTCTCCAGCCAGGTACAACTCCCCCACCACACCATTGGGCACCGGATGCAACCGCGCATCGAGGACGTGGAGCTGAGTGTTCCACACCGGACGCCCGATGGGCACCGCGTGGAGGTCGGCGGCACTTGTGGCCCAGTAGGTTACGTCGACCGCCGCCTCCGTGGGGCCGTACAGATTGTGCAGGTCCGCCCCACTGACCGACCGGAACCGCTGCGCCTGCTCCGGGGTGAGAGCCTCACCCGAACAGAACACCAACCGTAGCGAGTCACACTGCGCGGCAGAGGGTTCGGCGAGGAAGACGGAGAGCATCGACGGCACGAAGTGAATGGTCGTCACGCGATGTTCCCGGACGAGCCTGGACAGATACCGTGGATCGCGGTGCCCGTCGGGTGCGGCGATCACCAGGCCGGCGCCCACCTGCAGCGGCCAGAACAGTTCCCACACCGACACGTCGAACGTGACCGGAGTCTTCTGCAGAACGACGTCCTCGCTGGTGAGCCCGTATTCGTGCTGCATCCAGAGCAGCCGGTTCACGATCGCACCGTGGGTGACGGCGACGCCTTTGGGCCGGCCGGTCGATCCTGACGTGAAGATGACGTACGCGGTGTTCGCCGACGACAGCGGTGCCAGCCGTTCGCGGTCGGTGACGGCGACCCGGCTGTATCCGGTGAAATCCTCGGCGGCGATGTCGATGACCGGCACCGCGGTGTCCACGGTCTCACCGTCGACGAGCACACACACCGGTGCCGCCGTCGCGAGGACCGAGGCCGTGCGTTCGGCCGGGTGATCGGGGTTGACGGGAAGGTAGGCGCCGCCCGCCTTTCCGACGGCGTAGACCGACACCAGCAGTTCGACGGAGCGGCGCATGGCCACTGCGACCACCGATTCGGGGCCCACACCCTGCTCGATCAGTCGGCGCGCAAGCGCGTTCGCGCGCGCATCGAACTCGGCGTACGTCAACTCCTCCCCGTCGAAGACCAGGGCGGTGCGGTCCGGGGTGGCGGCGACCTGCGCACCGAAGAGCGACGGCAGGGTTCCTGCCAGGACGTCGTGCGACGTCGCGTTGGTGCCGACGATCTGCTTCCGTTCACCGGCGCCGAGGACGTCGATGTCGCCGACCGGAACACCCGGATCGTCGACGGCGGAGGCGAGCACTTGCAGGAAGCGCTCACCGAAGACGTGCACGGTCGATTCCTCGAAGAGATCGCAGGCGTAGGTGAGCCGGGCGGTGATCCCGTCCGCGCGGCCGTCGGCGTCGAAGCGTTCCATCAGCGTCAGCTGCAGATCGAACTTGGCCAGGTCCACGTCGAGGTCGACACCGCTCACCGCCAGCTCCCCCAGCTCGAGGGTTGCCTGGTCCAGGTTCTGGAAGGTGAGCATCACCTGGAACAGCGGGTGCCGCCCGGTGGACCGCGCGGGATTGATCACTTCGACGAGCCGCTCGAAGGGGACATCCGCGTGGGCGAATGCGGCCAGGTCGGTATCGCGTACGTCTGCCACGAACTCGGCGAAGGTGCGTGCGCCGTCGACCTGCTGTCGCAACACCAGGGTGTTGACGAACATGCCGATCAGGTCGTCGAGTGCGCGCTCGCCGCGGCCGGCGACCGGGGTGCCGATCGCGATGTCGCTCGTCCCGGCGAGCCGGCTCAGCAACACCGCGAGGGCCGAATGCACCACCATGAACAGAGTGGCGTTCGCGTCCCGCGCCGTCCGGTGGAGGCCGTGGTGCAGGGCGGCCGGAACGAGGAAGTCGATGCTCCGGCCCCGGTACGACGACACCGCCGGACGTGGCCGGTCGGTGGGCAGGTTCAGCTGGTCGGGGGCACCCGCCAGGGTGCGGGTCCAGAACGCCAATTGCTGCGCCGCCAGCGAGGTCGGATCCGATTCGTCGCCGAGCAGATCCCGCTGCCACAACGCGTAGTCCGCGTACTGCACCGGCAGCGGCGACCACTGCGGCGCGGCACCCGCCGAGCGGGCCGCGTACGCCGTCATCACGTCCCGCACCATCGGTGCCATCGACCAGCCGTCGCCGGAGATGTGGTGCACGACGAGCGCCAGCACATGCTCGGTGTCGGACAACCGGAAGATCCGCACTCGCAACGGGACCTCGGTGGTGACGTCGAACCCGGTCGTGGCCACTGCGGCGATCAGCCCGGCCAGCTCCGCGTCTTCGGCGCTGACCACGGACAGTTCACCCCCGACCCGGTCGACGGGCAGGATTATCTGGTGCGGCCCCTCCGGGGAATCCGGATACACCGTCCGCAGCGACTCGTGGCGGCCGAGGACGTCGGTGACCGCGTGTTGCAGCGCGTCGACATCGAGGGACCCGGACAGGCGCACCGCCACCGGAATGTTGTCGGCGGCCGAGTCCGGGTCGAGCCGGTTGAGGAACCACATCCGGCGCTGCGCCGACGACAGCGGGATGCGTGCGGGGCGTTCGGCCGGTGCGAGGCGCGGACGGTCGGCGTCGGCGTTCTCCGTCGACTCGAGCAGCGCAGCGAGGCCGGCCACCGTCGGCGCCTCGAAGAGAGTGCGGATTTCTACGCGGCGTCCCAGGGTTTCGGACAGCCGCGCCACAACCCGGGTGGCGACCAGCGAGTTGCCGCCGAGTTCGAAGAAGCTCGCGTCGGCGCCGACGCGTTCGACCCCGAGCACGTCCCCGAATGCCGCGGCGACAGCGGCCTCCATATCCGTTTCCGGGGCCCGGTACTCGTCGTGCGCGGTCCCGAATTCCGGTATTGGCAGCGCCTTACGGTCGAGTTTTCCGTTGGTGGTCAGGGGCAGGGCATCCAGGACGACGAGCGCTGCGGGCACCATGTAGCCCGGCACTCGACGGGCCGCGTCCGCCAGCACGTCTGCGACGACGAGGGTCGCGCCATCCTCGGGCACCGCGTATCCGACCAGAGCCGTTCCGGTCGTCGGGTCTTGATGCGCGACGACGACGGCCTGCTGCACGCCGGGGCATCCGCTCAGCGCCGACTCGATCTCGCCGAGTTCGATCCGGAATCCGCGCACCTTCACCTGGAAGTCGGAGCGCTCGAGGTAGTCGAGCACGCCCTCGGTGCCGCGCAGGCGCCAGCGAACCACGTCACCGGTCCGATACAACCGGGAGCCGGCCGCGCCGAACGGGTTGGCGACGAAACGCTCCGCGGTGAGATCGGGCCGGGCGACATACCCGCGGGCCAGCTGGTCGCCGGCGAGATACAGCTCGCCGGCTACCCCGAGCGGAACCGGCTGCAAGCGCCCATCCAGCACGAACACCTGCGTGTTCCACGCGGGGATGCCGATGGGAACGCTGTCGCGATCGTCGACGGTGTGCTGCCAGAAGGTGACCGACACCGCGGCCTCGGTCGGCCCGTACAGGTTGTGCAATGCAACGGCCGAACCGAACGCGCTGCGGGAGCGGGCAGCGAGGTCGGGGGGCAGGGCCTCGCCGATGCACAGCACACGGCGCAGGGCAGGCTGCTGCGCCGCACCCGGTGTCGCGAGGAACGCCTCGAGCAGGGATGGGACGAAATGCGCTGCGGTGACCTGTTGTTCGCGCATGAGGTCGGCCAGATACGCCGGATCACGGTGGCCGTCCGGCCGGGCGATCACCAATCGCGCTCCCGAGACGAGCGGCCAGAACAGTTCCCACACCGAGAGGTCGAAGGTGACCGGTGTCTTCTGGACCACGGCGTCGGTGATGTCCAGCGGGTACTGGTGCTGTTTCCACAGCAGCTGGTTCACGATGGCGGCATGGGGTACCGCGACACCCTTGGGCCGGCCGGTGGAGCCGGAGGTGAAGATGAGGTAGGCGGTGTTCTCGGGTCGCGGCGCCGCGAGGTTCGGCGCGTCGAACGGGATCGGCGTGTCGAGGAAGGACCCGTCGATCTCGATGGTGGGCACGCCGCCGGCGACGAAACCGTCCGAGGACGTGGTGAGAACGCAGACCGGGGCCGCGGCGTCGAGAACATAGGCGAGGCGGTCCGCGGGGTGAGTGAGGTCGATCGGCAGGTAGGCACCACCGGCGCGCAGGATGGCGTACATCCCGACCAGGAGTTCGATGGACCGGTTCATCGCCAGCCCCACCACCGATTCCGGGCCCACCCCACGGTCGGCGAGGTGCCGGGCGAGCACGCCGACGCGGCGGTCGAACTCCGCATAGGTCACGTCGACGCCGTCGAAGGACAGCGCGACCGCGTCGGGGGTGCTCGCGACCTGTGCGGAGAACAGGTCGACCAGTGTGGCGGCCGGCAGTTCAGTGGCGGTGTCGTTGAACTGACCGAGGATTCGCACCTTCTCCGCGCCGTCGAGGAGGTCGATACCACCGACCACGACATCGGCATCCGCGGCGACCGATCCCAGAATCCGCAGGAACCGGTCCGCGAAGGACTGCACCGTCGACTCGTCGAACAAGTCGGTGGCATAGGTGAACTGCGCCTCGATCACGTCCGGGTTCCGATCGTGGTCGTAGCGTTCCGACAACGTCAGATGCAGATCGAAGTTGGAGACGGCACTGGGTACGTCGAGGCCCTCGACGTGCAGTCCGGGGAGTTCGAGGGCGGTCCGGGCGAGGTTCTGGAACGAGAACGCCACCTGGAACAGCGGGTGGTGCGCCCGGGAGCGGGCGGGGTTCAGCACCTCGACGAGCCGTTCGAACGGTATGTCGGAGTGCGCGAACGCGCCGAGGTCCGTTGCTCGCGCGGCAGCGAGATTGTCGGCGAACGAACCACCCAGCTCGACCGAGGTGCGCAGGACGAGCGTGTTGACGAACATCCCGACCAGCTCGTCGAGGAATTGGTCACCGCGCCCGGCGACGGGTGCGCCCACCGCGATGTCGGTGTCGTTGCTCAGCCGCGCCAGCAGCACCGTGAGGGCGGTGTGCATGACCATGAACAGTGAGGCGTTCTGACGGCGCGCCACCGCGAGTAGCGCGGTGTGGGTGTCGGCGTCGATCGTGAACGTGACGTGCGCGCCGCGGTTCGAGGCCACCGCGGGCCGGGGGCGGTCGGTCGGCAGCGAGAGCCGGTCCGGTATCCCCGCCAGCGCGGACTTCCAGTACGTAATCTGTTCACTGGCAAGAGATTCGGGATCGGTCTCGTCACCGAGCAGTTCCCGTTGCCACAGGCTGTAGTCGGCGTACTGCACCGGCAACGGTGACCACTGGGGCACGTGCCCCTCGGCCCGTGCGGTGTAGGCCAGCATGACGTCCCGCGCGAGCGGTGCCAGCGACCATCCGTCACCGGAGATGTGATGAGCCACCATGACCAGGACGTGGTCGTCGGCGGCGACGCGGTAGATGCGGGCGCGCAGCGGCACCTCTGCGGTGACGTCGAATCCGCTCGTCACGAAGTCGATTACCCGCTCGAGCACATTGTCGGGATGCTCGGAAATCGGGGTCAGGTCGGGTACCGCGCCCGCGGTGTCGACGACAACCTGATGGGGACCGGAGTCGGAGTCGGGGTAGAGGGTGCGCAGCGATTCGTGCCGGCCCACCAGATCGGCGACAGCGGCGCGCATCGCGGGTAGGTCGAACTCCCCCGTCAACCGCAGCGCGATCGGGAGGTTGTAGGCGGGCGACGCCGTGTCGAACTGGTTGATGAACCACATTCGCTGCTGGGCGAGTGACAGCGGAATGTGCTCGGGGCGGGGCCCGGCGACGAGCGGCGGGCGGCGCACACCGTGGCGGGCGGACTCGGTGAGACGGGCCGCGAGCGCCGCGACCGTCGGCGCTTCGAAGATTTCGCGGACGCCGACGTGCACGTCGAGAGCGGCGTTGATCCGCGACACCACCTGCGTGGCCAGCAGGGAGTTGCCGCCGAGGTCGAAGAACCCGTCGTGGATTCCCACTTCCGACAGCGCCAGGACCTCCGCGAAGACACCCGCGACGATCACTTCGAGCGGGTTGCGGGGCTTCTCGAAGGGACGGTCCGCCGCGGCGAACACCGGCTCGGGCAGTGCAGCACGGTCCAGTTTGCCGGCGGGGGTGAGCGGCAGGGCGTCGAGGATCGTGATCGACGACGGAATCATGTACCCAGGCAGGGTTTCGCCGATGAACTTCGCCACCTCCACCCGGTCGACGTCCTCGCCGCTGAACGGCAGCACGTACGCGACGAGGGACGTGTCCCCGTTGGGATGCTGGTGACCGATCGTGGTGGCGTACTCGAGCTGCGGGTGCGCGGTCAGCGCGGCGTCGATCTCGCCGAGTTCGATTCGGAAGCCCCGAATTTTCACCTGGTGGTCGGTACGGCCGACGAAGTCGAGAACCCGGTCCTCGCGCCACCGGACGAGGTCGCCGGTGCGGTACATCAGTGCCCCGGGTTCGCCGAAGGGGTCGGCCACGAACCGATCGGCGGTGAGACCGGGGCGGCCGAGATAGCCGCGGGCCAGGCTCGGCCCGCTGACATACAGCTCCCCGGGCACGCCCACCGGCACCGGACGCAGCCGCCCGTCGAGCACGAGTGCCTGCACGCCGCGACTCGGCCTGCCGATCGTGACCGGTTCGCCCGCCCGGAGCGGTTCGGTGATCGACGACATGATCGTCGCCTCACTCGGCCCGTATGCGTTGACCATGCGACGCCCGGGAGCCCAGCGGGCCACCAACTCCGGGGGGCACACATCGCCGGCCACCACCACGACGGCGAGGTCGTCGAGTCCGTGATGGTCGACGGAGGCGAGGGCCGCGGGCGTGGAGAACGCGTGGGTGACGTGTTCCGCGGCGAGGAGCTCCGCGAGTTCGGAGCCGCCGTAGATGGTCGGCGGCGCGACCACCAGGGCGGCGCCGGCGCTCAGCGCCATCAACATCTCGAACACCGAGGCGTCGAAGCTCGGGGACGCGAAGTGCAGGACGCGGGACCGGGACGTCACCGCGAGAAGCTCGCGTTCGTCGGTCACCAGGTTCACCAGGCCACGGTGGGTCACCGCGACCCCCTTGGGGCGCCCGGTCGACCCGGAGGTGTAGATCACGTACGCCACCTGGTCGGGCAGGATCGGCCGCATGCGGTCCCGGTTGGTGAGGGGCAGCCGTGATTCGTGGGTGCAGCGCTGCTCGAGCGCCGTGTCGTCGAGCAACAGCCACCGGATCGAATCGGGGAGGAGGGGACGTTCCGCGGACACGGTGATGCCGACCATTGCGCCGGAGTCCTGCACCATGTGCCGAATCCGGTCCTCGGGGTAGCGGGGATCGACCGGCACGAAGGCGGCACCGGACTTCGCCACCGCCCAGACGGCCATCACCGATTCGGACGAGCGCGGCAGTGCCAGCGCCACCCGCGTTTCGGGTCCTACGCCCCGATCGACCAGAAGTCGGGCCAGCTGGTTCGACCGTTCGTCCAGATCGCGGTAGGACATGCTTCGGCCATCGAAAACGACGGCCGGTTCGTCCGGGGCGGCGGCCACCGCGTCCGCGAGAATCTCGGTGAGCATCTGCACCGGACGGGCGTCGGCACCCCGAACCGGCGTCAGCGCCTCGTATTCGTCGTTTCCGAGTACGGGGATGTCCCCGACGGCGCGCTGCGGGTCGGCAACGACGGAATCGAAGATCCGCTGCAGCCGCAGTGTGTATTCCGCCGCGGTACCGGCATCGAAAATGTCTGTGGCATAAACCAGTTCGCCGTCGATGCCGGCGGGCTCCGCAGAGCCGTCGACCCGTTCGACGAGGGTGAAGTGCAGGTCGAACTTGGCGATGTCCACGTCGACCGACAGCGGCGAGGCGGTGACGCCGTCGAGCTCGAGCCGGTCCACGGACGGGGTCTGAACGCCCAGCGCCACCTGGAACAGCGGGTGATGGGACGTGGAGCGGACGGGGCTCAGTACCTCGACCAGACGCTCGAACGGCAAGTCCGCGTGCGCGAACGCCTCCAGGTCGACATCGCGTACCTGCCCGAGCAGCGACACGAACGAGGCCCCGGGGTCGAGCTCGGTGCGCAGAACGAGAGTGTTGACGAACATGCCGATGATGTCGTCGAGTTCCCGGCGACCTCGCCCGGCGACAGCGGTGCCGACCGGTATGTCGTAGGTGGTGCTGAGTCGGCTCAGGAGTACCGCGAGGGCGGCGTGCGCCACCATGAACAGACTCGCGCCGTGAGCCCGGGCCAGCTCCGCCAGGGCGCGATGGGTGTCCGGGGACAGCGAGAAACGCACGGCAGCACCGCGATGCGACGGAACCGCGGGCCGGGCCCGGTCCCGGGGCAGGAAAAGCTGGTCGGGCACGTTGTCCAGCGCACGGGTCCAGTAGCGCACCTGTTCGGCGGCGAGGCTCCCCTGGTCCGAATCATCGCCGAGCATTTGTCGCTGCCACAACGCGTAGTCGGCATACTGCACGGGCAGGGGTGCCCACAGGGGTTCCGAACCGGCGGCGCGGCTCGCGTACGCCGTCATCACATCCCGGATCAGCGGGTCCATCGAGGCGCCGTCGGCGGAGATGTGGTGCACGACGAACGCGAGGACGTGTTCGGAGGCGCCGAGCGAATACACCCGCACTCGCACCGGCACGGCGTGGGACACGTCGAAGCCGGTGAGCACGAACTCCGCGAGATCGTCGCGCAGGCCGGTGTCGGTCACGGCCACTGGGGTGAGGTCGTGGACGACGTCGCCGGATTCGAGGCTCACCTGATGCGGCCCGGCCGGCGAATCGGGGAACACGGTGCGCAGCGACTCGTGGCGGGCGATCAGGTCGTCGATCGCCGCCGCGAGCGCCGCCGTGTCCAGCGCCCCGCTCAACCGCACTGCCGCGGGCAGGTTGTAGGCGGGTGAGGACGTGTCGAACTGGTTGAGGAACCACATCCGCTGCTGCGCCAGGGACAGCGGGATGCGGGCCGGGCGTTCCGTCGCGGTCAACGGCGCGGTGGCACTCGAGGGCACCTGCGCCGCGACCCGGCGGGCCAGTCCCTCCACCGTGGCGGCGTCGAACACGTCGCGGATGGCGATTCGCGTTCCGGTCGCCGCGCCGAGGCGGGTACTGAGCTTCGTGGCGGACAGCGAGTTGCCGCCCAGTGCGAAGAAGTTGTCGTGCACCCCGACGCGCGGCACACCCAGTAGGTCGGCGACGATGTCGGCGACCAGCCGTTCGGTCTCCGTTCGGGGAGCTGTGTAGTCGGCGGTCACCGCGAACACCGGTGCGGGCAGAGCGTTCCGGTCCACCTTGCCGTTGGGGGTCAGCGGCAGCGTGGTCAGCGGAACCACCAGCGACGGAACCATATACGACGGCAGCGTCCCGGCGGCGTGGTCGCGGACCGCGTCGACGTCCAGATCGATCCCGGCGCGAGGCACCACGTATCCGACGAGGTGATCGCCGGTATGCGGGTCGCTGTGCGACACCACGACGGCCTGGAGCACGTCCTCGTGGCGCAGCAGGGTGGACACCACCTCGGCCAGTTCGATGCGGAAACCGCGCACCTTCACCTGGAAGTCGGTGCGTCCGAGGTATTCGAGCCGGCCTTCCCGGTTCCAGCGAACCAGATCGCCGGTGCGATACAGCCGCTCCCCTGCGGACGAATAGGGGTCGGCCACAAAGCGTTCGGCAGTCAGATCGGGACGGCCGAGGTACCCGCGTGCAAGCTGCGCCCCTCCGAGATACAGCTCACCCGGCACCCCGATGGGCACCGGACGCAGACGCTCGTCGAGAACGAGTGTGCTGGTGTTCCACACGGGCGAACCGATCGGCACCGTGTCGCCGTTGTCGGACCGGGCGGCGAAAGAGGTGGTGGTCACCGCCGCCTCGGTGGGGCCGTACGTGTTGTCGATCTCCGCCGGGTGCGCGGCCCGGAAATCGTCGACGGCTTCCGGGGACACCGCTTCTCCCCCGACGAGCACGTATCGCAGGGACGGCAGGCCCGCGAGGCCCGGTCCACCGGCCACGGCCGCGAGCATGGCGGGCACGAAATGGATGACGCTGACTTCGTGCTGCCGGATGACCGCCGTCAGGTAATCGGGGTCGCGATGCCCGTCGGGTTCGGCGATGACGAGCCGGGCGCCGGCGGCCAAGGGGGCGAAGCATTCCCACACCGACACGTCGAACGTGATCGGCGTCTTGAGCAGCAGGGTGTCGCCGCCGCCGATCTCGTAGTGGGCGCACAACCAGTCGAGCTGCCCGCTGATCGCCGCATGGCTGACGGCGACCCCCTTCGGGCGGCCGGTGGAACCGGAGGTGAAGAGGACGTAGGCGATGTTGTCGGGGCGGATCGGCGCAATGCGCTCGTCCGGGCGGATCGGCGCCGAGGCGAACTTGTGCGGGTCGAGGTGGTCGACGACGATCGTATCGATGCCGTACCGGCGTGTGGTGTCCCCGTCGTCGGAGAGTGCGCTCGTGGTCAGGAGCAGGCGGGCCCCGGACTGCTCGACGATGTCGTTGTTCCGCTGCGCCGGCTGGTCCGGGTCCAGTGGGGTGTACGCGCCGCCCGCCCTGATCACGGCGTGAATCGCGACGAGGAGGTCCAGAGACCGCGGAACTTCCACCCCGACAACGCTATCCGGCGCGACACCGGCGCCGATGAGCTTGCGGGCGAGCCGGTTCACCCGGGCATCGAAGTCGCGGTAGGTCAGTGCCGAATCACGCCAGAGCACGGCCGGCGCCTCAGGTGTGGCGAAGGCCTGCTCCTCGAGGAGGTCGACGAGCGTGCGTTGCCGGTGTTCCCGGACAGGTCCGCGGGACCATTCGGTGAGGGCGGCGCGTTGGTCGTCGCCGAGCAGGTCGAGGTCGCCGATCCGGGTGCGGGGACTGTGTGCCATCTCGGCGAGCACGCGGAGGAAGGCAGCGCCGATCCGGTGGGCCGTCTCCTCGTCGAAGAGATCCCGCGCGTAGCCGAGCTCGAGGTCCAGACCGGCCGGCGTGCCGTCGTCGTCGTGCCGGGCGGCCAGAACGAAGTTGAGATCGAATTTAGCGACGGGCGAGTCGATGTCGAGTCCGGACACCTCGAGTCCCGGCAGTTCCAGCGTCGGGCGTTCGAGATTCTGCAGCGCGAGCGCCACCTGGAACAACGGGTGGAATGCCGTCGATCGGGTCGGGTTGAACACCTCGACCAGTTGCTCGAAGGGCACATCGACGTGGGAGAACGCCTCCAGATCGACGCTCCGGACCTGGCCCAGGAGTTCAGCGACCGTCGCGTGCGTCCGCACCTCGGTGCGCAACACCAAGGTGTTGACGAACATGCCGACGAGGGCGTCGAGCGCCTGCTCACCGCGTCCGGCCACCGAGGTGCCGATGGCGACGTCCGCGCCCGCACCGACCCGCGCCAGCAGGGCGGCGAGGCCGGTGTGGATCGCCATGAACAGGCTGGCGTTGTGGGCCCGAGCCAGATCGAGCAGAGCGCGGTGGCTGTCGCTGTCGAGGTTCAACCGCACGGTGCCGCCGCGGTTCGACGGAACGGGCGGCCTGGGCCGATCGGTCGGCAGCGCCAGGTGATCGGGCAGCCCGGCGAGCGTTGTCGTCCAGTACGCGAGCTGTCCGGCCGCCAGCGACTGCGGGTCGGCCGCGTCGCCCAGCAGCGTCCGCTGCCACACCGCGTAATCCGCATACTGCACGGGTAGCGGCGCCCACACCGGGGGTTGGCCCGCGGCGCGGGAGGAGTAGGCCGTCATGACGTCCGTGGCCAGGGGCACGAAAGACCAGCCGTCGGCGGAGATGTGGTGCACGACGAACAGGAGGATGTGCTCGGAGCGGCTCTCGCGGAAGAGGTGCACGCGCAGCGGCGGCTCCGCGGTGACGTCGAAGCCGGTCGAGGCGTGCCGCAGGACGGCGGTGGTCAGGTCTTCACCCGACAACCGCAGCGGGGTCAGGTCGAGCGGAATCGTGTCGACAGGGACGATGACCTGCTCCGCGCCGTCGTCGGTCGGCGGATACACGGTGCGGAGGGTCTCGTGACGGGCGAGGACATCGGCGAGCGCCGCCCGCAGGGTGGCCACGTCGATTCGCCCGGACATGCGCAGGGCGAGGGGGATGTTGTACGCCGGGGAGGTGGGGTCGAACCGGTTGAGGAACCACATCCGCTGCTGCGCCGGTGACAACGGAATCTGCGCCGGCCGCTCCGTCGCTACCAGCGCGGGGCGGTCGACGACGGCCCCGGACTCCGCGGCCGCTGCGAGCAGGCGGACGGTGGGGTTGTCGAACAGGGTCCGGACCGCAATGCGGGTGCCCAGCGCCGAGCCGACACGCGAAACTACCTGGGTGGCGGAGAGCGAGTTACCGCCGAGGTCGAAGAAGTTGTCGTCCAGGCTGATCGACGGCTCCCCCACCACGTCGGCGAACACCGCGGCGACGGCCTGCTGCTGCGGGGTCTCCGGCGCAGCGAACTCGACCCGTCGGGTGAAGACGGGTGCGGGCAACGCGGCGCGGTCCAGTTTCCCGGCCGGGGTCAACGGCAGCGACTCGAGAACGACGATCGCCGACGGCACCATGTATCCCGGCAGACTTCGTCCGGCGAACGCAGTCAACACCGAGGGATCCACCACGGCGCCGGACGCCGGAAGCACATACGACACCAGCCGGGTCAGTCCTGCGCCATCCTCATGCCCGACGGTGTGCGCGAACTCCACCGCCTCGTGCCCCGACAGCACGGCGTCGACCTCGCCGAGCTCGATGCGGAAC
Organism: Rhodococcus sp. NPDC019647; assembly: GCF_044389235.1. Classification (NCBI taxonomy): domain Bacteria; kingdom Bacillati; phylum Actinomycetota; class Actinomycetes; order Mycobacteriales; family Nocardiaceae; genus Rhodococcus; species Rhodococcus sp. NPDC019647. Next base: position 76,193 of record NZ_JBIRXS010000032.1, read on the forward strand.
CCGCGAATCTTTACCTGGAAGTCGCTGCGCCCGAGGAAATCCAGAACATCGGCACCGGCCGTGTCGCGCACCCACCGCACCACGTCACCGGTGCGGTACATCCGCCCGCCCGATCCCGACGGATCGGCCACGAACCGCTCGGCCGTCAGCCCGGCGCGGCCCACATACCCGCGGGCGACGCTCGGTCCCGACACGTACAGCTCGCCCCGCACCCCCCGCGGCACCGGACGCAACCGCGCGTCGAGCACCAGTACGTCCACCCCCACGGTCGGCGAGCCGACCGTCACCGGCTCCCCCGTCACCAACGGCGACGTCGCCGAGGACATGATCGTGGTCTCGCTCGGGCCGTAGGCGTTGACCATCCGCCGGCCGGGCGCCCACCGCGCCACCAGCTCCGGCGGACAGACGTCCCCCGCCACCACCACCGTCTCGAGATGGTCGAGGCCGCGATGATCCACCGACGCCAATGCCGCCGGTGTGCAGAACGCATGCGTGATCCGATGCTCCGCCAGGAACTCTGCCAGTTCCGCACCACCGAAGATCGTCGGCGGCGCCACGACCATCGTCGCCCCCGCACCGATGGCCATCATCCATTCGAACACCGAGGCGTCGAAACTGGGGGACGCGAAATGGAGAGTCCGCGACTGCGGGGTCACGGACAGCCGATCACGCTCGTCCGCCACGAGATTGACGAGTCCGCGATGCGTGACCGCCACACCCTTCGGTCGTCCCGTCGACCCCGAGGTGTAGATCACGTACGCCGGATGGTCCACCGACAGCGCCGCCGCCCGGTCCGCATCCGTCACCGGCAGGCACGGATATCCCGCCAGCGCAGCCTGCACCTCGGCATCATCGAGGACGATCCACTCCACACCGTCGGGCAGCGCCGCACGCACCGCCGTCGTGGTGATTCCCACCGGCGCACCGCAGTCGTCGAGCATGTGCCCGATCCGCTCGGCCGGATACCTCGGGTCCACCGGCACGAACGCCGCCCCGGTTTTGGCCACCGCCCAGACGCTCGACACCGATTCGAGCGAACGCGGCAGCGCCACCGCCACCGCTACCTCCGGACCGACCTGAAGATCGATCAGCAACCGCGCCAATCGTGTCGAGGATTCGTCCAGTTCGCGGTATGACAGGGACGCCCACATACCGGCCACCGACGGCCCGGTCACCGCCACACCGTCCGGGTTGCTCCGCACCGCTGCGGTGAGCAACTGCGGCAACGGCATCGGATCAAAACTCACCCTGCCCGAGGCGGGCGTCAGAGCGGCGTGCTCGTCCACTTCGAGAATGTCGACGTCGCCGACGACGACGTCCGGATCGGTGACGACTGCGGCGAGAATCTGCTGGAATCGCCGCACGAAGCCACGCACCGTGTCGGCGTCGAACAGTTCGGTGGCGTAGAGGAATTCCGCGCGGATACCGCAGGGCGTACCGTCCGCGTCGATGTTCTCACCCAGGGTCAGCTGAAGGTCGATCTTGGCGACCCCCGGGTCGATGTCTTCGACCCCGACTCGCAGTCCCGGCAGATCGACGGTTCCGCTGGGCGTCGGGTTCATCGACAGGGCGACCTGGTAGATCGGGTGATGGGCGGTGGTGCGGACGGGGGCGAGGACGTCGACGAGCCTCTCGAACGGAACGTCCGCCGAACCGAACGCCTCGAGGTCGGCATCCCGCACGCGGCCGAGATGTTCACGGAAAGTGTCACCACCGCGCAGGGCAGTCCGCAGGACGAGGGTGTTGACGAACATTCCGACGAGGTCGTCGAGGGACCGCTCGCCCCGGCCGGCGATCGGACTTCCGATGACGACGTCGTCGGTGGCAGACAAGCGTCCCAGCAGCAGGGCCAACGCAGCGTGCGTCACCATGAAGGTGGTGGCCCCGTCCCGGCGAGCCAACCGGTCGATGCCGCGGTGGACCGCGGGGTCGATCTCGAAGGCGACCGTAGCCCCGGCGAACGTGGGTTGCGGCGGGCGAGGCCGGTCGAACGGAAGCCGGAGTTCGTCGGGAGCGCCGGCGAGAGTGTTCGTCCAGTACGCGAGTTGGGTCGACATCAGCGAACTGGGGTCGTCGTCGGTGCCGAGAACCGCTCGCTGCCAGAGGGTGAAGTCGGCATACTGCACCGCCAAAGGCGCCCACTGCGGGACGACACCGGCCGTGCGCGCTGCGTAGGCGGTCACGACGTCGCGGCTGAGCGGTCCGAACGACCAGCCGTCGGCCGCGATGTGGTGCAGGGACATGGCCAGCACGTGCTCGGTGGGTCCCGTGCGGACGAGGAGGGCACGAACAGGAGTCTCGACCGTCACATCGAATCCCCGCGAGGCGAAGGCGATGATCCGGGCGCCGAGTTCGCCCTCGGTCGCGTCGACGGTCTCTACCGTGACGGCGGCATCGGCTGGCGCGAGCACCACCTGTGCGGGTCCGTCCGGGGTGTCCGGGAACACGGTGCGGAGGGCTTCGTGCCGAGCGACCACGTCGTCGACCGCCGACGCCAACGCCCGCGCGTCGAGGACCCCGGACAGGCGTACCGCGAAGGGCAGGTTGTAGGCGGGTGAGGTGGTGTCGAACTGGTTGAGGAACCACATCCGCTGCTGCGCAAGCGAAAGCGGAATGTGCTCGGGGCGAGTCGCCGCGGTCAGTGCGGGGCGGGGCCCACTGGGCACCGGCTGTGCCAAGCGCAGTGCCAACGCGGCCACGGTGGGGGCGTCGAAGACATCCCGGACCGATAGCCTGTTGCCGGACAGTTCCGTGAGCCGCGCCGCCACCCGTGTAACGGACAACGAGTTGCCGCCGAGGTCGAAGAAGTTGTCGTGCGCCCCGACCCGGTCGGCCTGGAGCACGTCGGCGAAGACGGCGGCCACCTGCTCCTCACCCG